>NZ_JAWDHA010000035.1:0-39970 GCF_034190895.1 Virgibacillus sp. M23
GATATTGCTTAGCCATACGTAATCCCTCCAAATTATTCCATTTATAATGTCAGAATAACGAATAACTTTATGGTTTTTAAAATATCCTGCTTAACTTGACGGCTATGGGCCGTGCCCGCGGAAAGCGAAGTAATTAGTCGGAGCATTGCCAATATACATCAAACATTTCAAAATAACTACTTGGCTTAACGCAGTCATTGCACTGATTTTATACTTTCTTAACTTTAAACAAAAAATACTTTCCTTTGCATTACTTATTCATGCAAAGGAAAGTATTTATAATGTTAACTTAAAGTTTAATTCTCTTACTATACCTATCTACTAGCTTTTGATTATGTTCATCTGCTCCTTCAATATTCCCACTCAGAAAGACTGGAGGACTATAGTTATTCTCAGCCATCACTTTAACAGCTTGAGCAAAGATTGCATTCAAAATAGCGGAGCCAATTACGGTTGAACTTGGTGAAAAATTTACCTTTACCTTATCATGAGATAACAGCGCATCTCCAATAGGTGCATGATTATCGATGACAATATCTACAGCATCATACAAATGCTCACCACTCGCATGTCGTGATGGCTGACTAGAAGAATAGGAAATAGATGTAATCCCTACTACAAAAGCGCCTTTTTGGTTTGCTATCCTTGCTACATCCACTGGAACAGGGTTTCGACCAGATGTAGAAATAACAATTAACATATCTCCGTTTTGAATATCTTGTTCGTCCATAAATGTTTCTGCATAATTATTTTTCCTTTCAAGCGTTGAAGATCGTAAAGCACCCTCGTGCAGCATAAGTGGTTCATGTAAAATAGGATGAATAGGCACTAATCCTCCTGCTCGATAGTATACTTCCTCTGTTAAAATGTGAGAATGACCACAACCAAATAAGTGAATCACCCCGTCATGCTCTATCGTTTTTGCCACCTGCTGAGCTACTTGCTGCATTACCTCCTGTTCCTCTTTCTCAACAACAGCTAGTAGTTCTGTAATTTCACGAAAGTATTGCTGGATCATGACAAACAGACCTCCTCAAAATTTTTAAGATTTTACAAATGCTTGTCTCTCTCTTTCTAAACATCGCTAACTCGAAGCCTTTTCAGTTAAAAGCCTCACCATATTCTCAATAGCAATATCTATGATATATTTCCCTTTCTCACTCGTTGCAAGCTTGGCATCACCTAATACAGCTGATTTTGTAAATGTTTCCCATGGAGTTGGAGTAACATCAGCATTAGCTGGAATCTCAGGGATATCCGTAATAGCTTTATCCATATCTACAAAATCCGGAGCTAAATATAGCATATAGGAAGTCTCGATTTCACATGCGTGGAAATAGGTGTTATGAGCTGACTTTGTTTCCCGAACGTCTTCAGCTGCTTGATTCATACCTGGATAAAAGAAATAGAATACTCGTAATTCTGGGCAGGTTTCAAAAAGTACACGAGCCGCTTCCTTCAATGCTGTTCCATTACCTAAATGACCATTAATCATCGCAAACGTAGTAAAGCCTTGCTTGTATAAACTTTCTCCTATATCAACGAGAATCGATATAAGTGATTCATTCTTTAACGTAATGCTTCCTGGAAAATTACGTAAGCTCCAAACTTGGCCATACGGCAATGTCGGTAATACTAATCCATTTACTTGTTCTGCTAGCCTCCTAGCAACACTTTCTGCCAAAATATTGTCCGTACCTAATGGCAAATGTGGACCATGCGCCTCCACAGCACCAATTGGCAAAAGCGCCACTTTACATGTCTTTATCTTTTCTTCAATCTCGTATGAATTTTGATATTGAAATTCCACTTCATTCACCTTCTACGCCTTACTTTTTAAATGAAAAACAGTTAGCAGGGTTTTCTATAAAAAATCTATCAACCAATTGTTCTCCATCAAATCCTTTTTGGTTTGCTTCTTCAATAAAACGTGGTACCCATTTACCAAGAATATTTTCTAATCCCAAACCATGATCGTAATGCTTATAATATGATTTTCTAGCTGTATCTCCGCTAATAAGAATTTGCCTTTCATACCCTTTATCAACTAACTCCAAAATACAGGAAATCCGAGTACTCTCTGGTGCATATTTAATTTTCGAGATACCATCAAAGGAAAGAAGTGCACCTGTCTTTGCAACCTGTTCATGATAAAAAGGATCTGGATTTCGATCCATATGCCCAAAGCTAATAAATTCTAAATTCACACCTTCTGATTTAAGAAGTTCGATTTGTTCTAACGCCATCGTACCTGCTTCTGTATGTGAATGGAGAGGTGCCTTTGTTTCATGATGCGCCCTTGCAACAGCACGTAATGTTTTTTCTTCTAAAGGGGTAATCCGGTTATACCCTGTACCAAATTTCACCTGTCCTCCACGTATTCCCGTTCCTTCAAGACCTTCTTCAATTTCCTTAATAACAACATCAGCAAGATCATTAATGGAAGTTGCATCAATCCACTCATAAAATGTTTGATAATTCCCAATTACTGCTTTTACGTGCTCTGGTACAGGTGCCCCCCATAAGAAGCTTTTATTAAAACCAGCTGTCCCAATGATTGTAATTCCAGTTTCATCAGAAATTTCCTTAACTGCCTTTACATCTCTACCATAATCAATAGCAGTAGCATCAACAATTGCTTGACCACCGAGTTGTTTGAAATCTAAGACATCGAGCTTCGATTTTTCTTTATCATCAAGTAGTAAATCTTCCGCTTGTTTTTCAACCCAATATGGCGGACGACAAACAATATGTTCATGTGAGTATGTTACTCCCAATGTTTTGGGATTAATATCTCCATGAAACGTACGAATAAAGCTCATAAAGTACACACTCCTATCATTTTATTATTATAAGATGGTGTAGTTACACGCCTATATAGTGAAAGGAATATCTCAAAAGTTAGACCTTCTTTTAACAATCTCCTCTTGAGCAAAGCACTGTAAACTTTATACAGTTTCTTCTCCCACAGAAATACCTTCTTACCAATCGAAACCGATGAGATATCCACTTCAAACATTTTTAAAATAACAATTGTGAAAGAAAACGGATAATTGGTCCTAAGATGAACATATCCGAATCTGCTGCCCACATTGCTGTATCTGGAACGGTATCCGGCAAAAGTAGTTTAACCATAACAAATTGGCCCCACGCAACTACTGTAGAAGTAATAAAGCCTGCAATTAATGCTCCTCTTACTCCACCTGTTGCATTTCCAAAAACTCCAGCTGTAGCCGAATGGAAGAATAAAACAATCATTGTCGGAACGAATACATAGCCTACTGTATTTCCTAATACAACTAACCATAGTAAAGAACCAATAAAGGAGCCTAAAAAGCCTAAAATCACGGCATTCGGCGCATATGGAAATACGATTGGGCTATCTAATGCAGGCTTGGCACCAGGAACAATTTTTGTAGCAATCCCTTTAAATGCTGGGACCATTTCTCCGATAAACATTCGCACCCCTAGTAATACAACAGCGATTCCAGCTGCAAAAGTGAAGGATTGGATGATTGCATAGATAATAAAGTTTTGATCACCGGCAGCAGCTACTAGCTCTTGTGCACCTGGTGTATTCTTAAAAGAAATGATAACTGCTCCAACTAGAAATAATAATCCCATGGTTAATGCCGTAATAACATTTGAATCTCTTAGAAATTCTAATCCCTTTGGAAGCTTAATTTTTTCTGAGTCATTCTCTTTGTTTCCAAGAAATTTACCTGCTAATGCGCCAAGTAAGGCTACAGATGCAGAAGTATGACCCAAAGCAATATTGTCGTTACCTGTAATCTTCCGCATAAATGGTTGGGTCAGAGCTGGTTGAATTGTCCAGTATAATCCCATGACAACTGCTAGGAAAATTACCAGCTTTCCAAAGGAGACATCACCAGCTGCTTGAATGACAACACCTGCGAATATCGTTGTCGTCCAAAACATCATATGTCCTGTTAAATAGATGTACTTTAACTTCGTAAAACGTGCTAGCAATACATTGATAATAAAGCCTAATGTCATTGCCAATGTTACAGCGCTCCCATATTTCGCATTAAAGCTTTCTTGCCCCATAAAATTGCCTAATGGCTCCGCTGAGAGGTTGAATACTTCCTTCCACAGAGGCTCAAAAACAGTTAAAGCATTAACAATGACTCCAGATCCAGCACTAATAATTAAAAATCCAATAACAGCCTTAAATGTTCCACTAATTGTTTGACTAACTGATTTCTTTTGCAGTATTAGTCCCAAAAGCACGATAAAGCCTAATAATATCGCTGCCTCACCGAAGACGTTCGTAGCGACCCATACAATAACATCCATCCTTAATTCCTCCCCTTTTATATCTCATTAGTAGTTGTAATTAGTTGCTATCAACATTCTGCTCAATTGCTTGATTAATTTCTTCCATATCAAAATAATTGTTCACAATAATAATTTTTGCAGGATGTCCTATTAGCCCTTCCGATAGCTCATTACTTGTAATAATGTAATCAGCATTCATACTGGAAGCAGTTGAAACATCGGTATGCTCAACATCTGCTCGTATCCCTTTCTCTCTAAGCGCCTGCTCTACATTCATTTTTAAAATTAAGCTTGTTCCTTGACCTAAACCACATACAGTTAATACTTTCATCATTCTTATCTCCCCATTTCGATTATTTTGTTTATATCAGCAATTCCTCTTGCATGAATTAATTGATTAATATTGTCAGCATTATTTAATAGTCCAGTTAATTTCCTTAATAAAACCAAGTGCTCATCGCTAGAAGCCGCTCCTAATCCAAATACCAGACGAACAGGATCGTTTGTTGCATGTCCAAATGGAATCGGTTTTTTAAGTTGGACGAGAGAAACCGAGGCTTCATTTACCCCATCCTCGGGCCTTGCATGAGGTATAGCTATTTGTGGTGCTAGTACAAAATATGGACCATTCGTTTGATAAGCTTGTTTCATTGCCTGAATATAGGACGATTCAATTAATTTTTGCTGTAATAGAAGGTTACCAGCAGCTTCTATTGCCTCTTCAGCATTTGCTACTTCTACATCAAACTGCACCATATTTTCTTCTAAAAATTTCATATGCTTTACACACCTAACTTTTCAAATAATAGTTAATTTTCTTTTGAGTAAACGCGGATAAAATGACTAATTTCACTTTTATCCATTGTCTGGGTAAGATGATTTTTATTTTTCTTATTGGAAAATAACCGTGTCAATTGTGATAAGGCTTTTAAGTGCTGCTCGTTATCCTTTGATGCTAATATGACAAGGATACGAACTTCCTTTCCTAGAATATTGACAGGCTCACGTAAGCCAAGCATACTAAAACCAGTTTTGTTAACACCATCGAAGGGGCCGGCATGAGGTAAGGCAAAATGTTCGGATATTACCACGTATGGCCCACTATTTTTTATATTCTCAATCATTTTTTCAATATAATGATTCTCAATATATTTTTCATATAATAATGGTTTTGCAGCTATTCTAACTGCCTGTTCCCATGTATCTACACGTTCCATTACCTTAATTCGTTGTGGTGGTAATAGTTCATGTAAACTCTGCTTCCCTCCCTCATTATCAAGGTGTACTGGAGCATAGAGATATCTTCTTAATTCCTGACGAAGCGCATCCTCATTGTGAATAGAGGAATAACGCCTTACTATATCTAATATAGTTTCAGCAGAATATCTTTGCTGCTTATTCCCATTGTCAAACAAACTATTCACTTTCTTGAATAACTGTTCTTTATCATCATCATTTAGGACAGGATTAACCACAAAAACAGGAACTCCACGTTGTGGAAGCGCTATGGTAGACACGATGAAATCTATCGTTAATTCCATTTGTTGATATTCTCTTAATGAGGTTACACCTTGAATCTCAATATTGGAAAACAACCCCTCAAGCTGACTTTCTAGGAGTCTTGAAGTCCCTAAACCATTGGTACAAACAATGAGTAATTTCTTAGGTGATTGCTCAAGAATTACTCCCTCTTTACGAAGCCAACCGCCAAAGTGAATCGCAATAAATGCTATTTCATTCTCATCAACTTTTTGATTCATGAGATTTTCAAAATGACGCATTACCTTTTTTGTAATATGGAATACCTCTGGATAATTCTGTTTGACGGATGCAACTAGCGTATTTTCTACTTTAATTCCGTATTTAATTCGGTAATAAGCAGGCTTTAGATGAAGCAAAAGATTCTGAATGATAATATCTGGTTCATCAAACTCAACCGCTGCATATAATTGAAAATCAGCAACCATGTTCTCTACCACGTCAAGCAATGACTGCATTTCTTTATTTGCTAAATCTGGGCCTAAATTATATTTCACTTTGGCACTGAGCAAATATTTAGTGATATAATAAACTTCTTCATGTAAAGCTTGTGGGTTTGACAATCGTTTAAATAGTTGCTCGCATAATAATTTAGCCCCTACATATTCCTCTGTTGCTGCGATGATTTGTTTCTCAATAGGGTCATTCTCAATGACTGCTCCTTTTTCCATTCTCTTCATAAAGAAATGAAACCATATTACTAAGTTGTTTAAAACATCATCGATGATCTCAATCTTAAATTGCTGTTCATACTCGATTAGATACTTGTGGAGAATTTGCAGCCACTCCATACGAAAAATAGAGAATGTTTGTAACGGTGGTATTTCATCCATCAGACTATACCAGCCGTCATTTGGGGTTACGATGGAAAGATAGTGAATCAGCAAATCTCTGACATCGCTTTCATTTCCAGTAATATAATAGCCTTCTCCTCGTTCTGAACTTAGTTGTAATGCATATTCACCTATTTCCCGCTTTAATTTCTTGATGTCTTCAAGAATGGTATTCCGGCTTACTTGTAGAAGCTCTTTTAAATCTTCGATAAAATACGCTTGGCTACTACTAGTTATATGAATATATATCCATGCCCTTCGTTCACCTGCAGAATATTCATAATAGGAATCCTCCATCAACGTGTACTTCTTTATTATTTCCTGTTTCGTTTGATCATCAAGGTATATCCCCTCAGATCTAACTTGTTTAATTGCATCAAACCCATGTTCCTTTAACCAATCATTAACCTTTTCTAAATCATTGTAAATAGACCTTCTTGATACATTAAAAATGGTCGAAAGCTTAGATACCGAGATATAAGCATCCTGTTGAATCAATTGTTTTAAAACTGCCATACTACGTTGATTCATATGATTTCCTCCTACATTCAATCGAAAAAGTAGTATGTCTTATTCTTATTATAATCAACTCGTATTGTCTGAATAAGACCAAATCAATCACAGCCAAATATGCAAAATTGGATTTTGATCCATAAATTTGTCGAGGGGGACAAAACGCCAAAAACAACTTTTTTATAAGGTACATACTTATATTTTCCTAATCAATTAGAAAAACTGAGCAAAATTCGCTCAGTCCTTATCACTAAATGCTCAGGTTTGCGCTTCCTCTAGTAGCTATTATGGAATAATAGCTACTGCTGGACCACCACTCCGGCTACCCACTTCCCTTTCCGTGGGGTTTGTCCTTCAGCTAACTTTTTTAGCAAAACCCGCTCAAAAAAGTGGAACTTCAGGTCAAACATTTCCCACAGGAGTTGAAGTGGCCGGCCTTCGCTATTATCAGGCTCTACAACGCTAGCATGAAGTAACACAGCTGCTTTTTATACTCACGGATAACGATTTTCACTTTACCCATTGTAAAAAAAGGTCAACCTATTACTTATGACAAGAATTGTTGCACCTTCTCATAGCGGAGACTAATTACGTAGACTCCTGCGGGATTAGCGCGAGCCGAAAATCCACTTTGCAACGTGTTCTTCTTTGCAAAGTTAGTTGAGGCCGTGCCCACGGAAAGCGAAGTAATTCGTCGGAGCATTACCAATATACATCAAACATTTCAAAATAACTACTTGGCTTAACGCAGTCATTGCACTGATTTTATACTTTCTTAACTTTGAACAAAAGCACAAGCGCCCGAATAGAAACATAGCGACTGGAGCGAGACAACGGTGATAAAGGAGTCACGGTGAGCTTGCGAGCCGATGATGACTTATCGAAGGGTGATTCGTTTCGTTACCTCGTTTCTAGGCGCTGGAGCTGGACGCGGCTCCACGCGCTCATATTAATCCACAAGAGCGTATTTTATAATTTCTAGGCAATAAAAAACTCACCACTAATACTAAATAGTATTAGTAATGAGCTCTATACACATTAATTATTTTTTACTTTTGTTCATTTAAAAATTTCACACAAACAACTTCGGGAACGTCAACTTCGCTATTCAATTTTGTTAACTTACCCGTCACTTTGTTTCGCTCAAACAAGACCAAATTGCCACTATGCTGATTCGAAGCAACAATAAAGGATTCTGTTGGATCCAAAACAAAGTCACGTGGCCAATCGCCTCCAGTAGCTGTGAATTCAATCAGCGTTAGAAAATCTGTTTCTCCTTCTACTTGAAAGACAGCAATACTATTATGCCCGCGATTTCCTGTATAAAGAAATTTACCGTCCGATGAAATAGAAATTGCACTTGCATCATTCGTATCCGTAAAACCTTCTGGCTTTGCTTTGATTGTTTGTTTTTCAGTAAAGCTTCCATCATCTGCATGATAAGCTAATACAATGACTTCTGAGCTTAGCTCTGTTAGTAAATAAGCAGTCTTTTCGTTTGGGTGAAAAACGATATGCCGGGGACCACTTCCTGGTTTTATAGAAAGTGTATCATGCCGTATCAATTCACCTGCTTCTATACGATAGGTAACAAGTTCATCTGTTCCTAGGTCACATACTACTACATAGTTTCCATCTGGTGTAAAGCCAGCAAAATGAACATGGGATTTTTCTTGTCGTTCATGGGGACCATTACCTTCATGTTTTACAAATTGCCCTAGCTCAAGGGAACCATCCTTATTAACCGAATATAGACCAACTTCACCTTTATGATAATTTCCAATCACCAATTTTCCATCACGAATACTTACATGGCATGGCGCTCTTCCTTCCAGCAACTGTTCATTAATTTGATTTAATGTATGTGTTTCTGCGTTTATCGCATAAGCACGCATTCCACCTAATTCTCCGTCTTGTCCAACTGAAAATAGGTAGCGATCATCCTCGCTTATTGTTAGATAGGTAGGACTTCCAACAGAAGCTACTGCTTGAACAGCCTGTAATTTTTTAGCTTCGCTGTCGAGCTCAAAACAATAGATTCCCTTACTTTGTTCTCTTGTATAGGTTCCTGCAAATCCAATATACTTTGTCATTCTACCCTTCCTTTTCTCAGTGAATATATAGTAAGATTCTACGTTTAAATCTACTAAATGTAAACCTACATCCATGGATAAATTCTTGAAAGGTCCCTAGCTTCTTAATGCTCCATGCAATATAAAATCTACGAATTGTTCAATCTTTTGTTCATCAAACAAAGATGTTTGCTTTCCTTTGTGAATCCGATGATGTGTACTCATTGCAATAATAGAAGATATGATTCCGACATTTAGCAATTCAAAATCGCAAACACCACTTAAATCTCCATTGTTAATTCGTACTTGTAATTCCTTACTAACTTCATTTTGTTCATATGTATATTGCACGTATTTTTTCGATATTTCCTCATGCAAGGGCGTTTCACGGAACAAGATAGCGTACTGTTCAAAATTCGTTAAGACAGCACGAGTTAATTGTCGTACATATAATTCCAAAAGCTCCTCTGTCCGTTTATGATGTAAACTACTACTTTCTGGTATTTCTAATTTTTCATGCGAAATTGTTTCCATTAAAAGATCGAGCTTACTATTAAAGTACTTATAGATCGTCGCTTCCGATACGCCACATTGATCAGCAATATGCATCGTTTTTGTCATATCGTAACCTTTTTCAGCAAAGAGCTTTCTAGATTGCTCAACGATCATTTGTCTTGTTTTTTGACCTTTTCTCAAGAGACTAGAGCCCCCTTTCTAAGAAAAACTGAGCAAAATTCGCTCATTCCTTATCACTAAATGCTCAGATTTACGCTTCCTCTAGTAGCTATTATGGAATAATAGCTACTGCTTGAACACCACTCCGGCTGCCCACTTCCCTTTCCGTGGGGTTTGTCCTTCAGCTAACTTTTTTTAGCAAAATCCGCTCAAAAAAAGTGGATCTTCAGGTCAAACATTTCCCACAGGAGTTGAAGTGGCCGGCCTTCGCTATTATCAGGCTCTACAACGCTAGCATGAAGTAACACAGCTGCTTTTATACTCACGGATAGCGATTTTCACTTTACCCATTGTAAAAAAAGTCAACCTATTTCTTATGACAAGAATTGTTGCACCTTCTCATAGCGGAGACTAATTACGTAGACTCCTGCGGGAATTGCGCGAGCCGAAAATCCACTTTGCAACGTGTTCTTCTTTGCAAAGTTAGTTAAGGCCGTGCCCGCGGAAAGCGAAGTAATTAGTCGGAGCATTGCCAATATACATCAAACATTTCAAAATAACTACTTGGCTTAACGCAGTCATTGCACTGATTTTATACTTTCTTAACTTATAAGAAAAACTTGGCTTTTCGCCAAGTAATTGCGAAAACCTTAGTTTCTACATATACATTGTACTTAAAAATGTTCGCTACGTTGCTTAGTCGACTAAGCTAAAGTTTTATATCTTCCTAACGTGAAGAGCAAAAGCGTAAGCACCCGATTAGAAACATAGCGACTGGAGCGAGTCAATGGAGATAAAGAAATTATGATGTGCTTTCTAGCCAATGATGACTTATCGCAGAAAGATTCGTGAAGTCGCTTAGTTTCTGGGCTCTGGAGCTAGGCGCGACCCAACACGGCCATATCCACATGGACAAATTTTATAATTCCTAGACAAAAAAGTAAGGCTGGAGGAATCACCAGCCTTACTATTATAACTTATTTGAATGATGCATAACCATCATCAAGCATAACAATACTTCCATTAATAACATCTGCTTCTTTTAGTGATAGTAAATAGACAGCATTAGCAATGGCCTCTGGTTGAATCAACTGCTCGCGCATTTGCTGTTTCTTCAAATGTTCCAACATCCCTTTATCTTTATAACCTTGAATAATTGGCGTATCAACCCCACCTGGAGCAACACCAACTACGCGAATAGCAAATGGTGCGAGCTCTAGTGCTGCAGTTTGTGTCATCATTCGTACTGCACCCTTACTTGCTTGATAAGCAAATGTACCTTTATTTGCCATATAACCGAATACGGAAGCAGTGTTAATAATAACACCATTTACATTCAATTCCTTCATTTTACGACCTGCTGCGAAGATTCCATATGCCACACCGTGTTGATTCACACCTATTGTTTTATGATAAGAATCTATATTCGGCTCAAGGATTGATCCCATATCGCCAATTCCAGCATTATTAAACATTACATCTATGGATCCATATAACTCCACTGCTTTATTCACTAGGTTTTGTACGTCCTCTTGTTTGGAAACATCTGTTTTTATGAATGTAGCTTTACCGCCATCTTTAGTAATTTGCTTAGCTATATCTTGACCACTTCCATTCAAATCAGCAACTACTACCTTATCCCCTTCTTGCGCAAATTTTAACGCAGTTGCACGTCCAATTCCACTTGCGGCACCTGTTATAACTACTACTCTATCTGCCATCAAAGACACCCCTTTATCTTATTCACTAAAAAGTAAGTAAGTATTCACTTACTTTTTATAATACTAGCATACGCCTTTTTTTATAGATAAGCAATTATGTGAACTGGATAACCTAATGATGGCGGTATCATTTTTAGGGGTTATCCTGTCAATTATATACGGAATAAACAGTAATAGAAAAGTGCAAGCGCAATTTGAGAAGGTAGCTTATCATCCATCAACCCAAATTAGCAGCTTGCACGTAATAAAAATTTTTTCATATAGCTGATAGTAAGCCCTCCGTTTCAATAGTTCGAGTAGTCGTATTGTCGACTACTAGTAAAGCGTTGATTCGTTTTGGCCTACATAGAATTATAATATAAAGATTGTTGCTAGTAGCGGACCACTTTCGTTATACCTCAGAAGGACTGAAGTAACCTTAACTTTATTTTTTAAAGATTCCTTTCAACACAAAGGCAACGTTGGCAGGTCGTTCTGCTAAGCGACGCATATTATATCCAAACCAATCGTCACCATAAGGCATATAAACGCGCACCTTATACCCCTCTTCAATCAATCGTTCTTGAAGTTCAATTCGGATACCATACAGCATTTGAAACTCAAATTGATCTCTGGGAATAGCATGTGTTTTTTCCAGTTCTTTTGTATATGCAATAATATCATCATCATGTGTAGCTACAGCTGTGTAGTTACCATTTAACAGATTCTTCTTAATGATCTTTTTATAATTCTCATCGACATCCTGTTTATTTGGAAAGGCAACCTTTTCGGATTCTTTATAAGCACCTTTTACAAGCCGCAAATATGGGTTAAACTCATTTAGTGCATCTAAATCCTCTTCTACACGATAAAGATAAGCTTGTAGTACCGTTCCAAGATTATCAAATTCCTGCCTCAATGATTTAAAAATGGTTAACGTTTGTTCCGTTCGTTCATAATCTTCCATATCAATTGTGACAATGACTCCATACTCTTTCCCTGTCTGTAGTATTCTACGCATATTTCCCATGACAAGCTCATAAGAAATATCCATACCAAGTGAGGTTAATTTCAACGACAATTGTGCATTCAGATCTTTTTCCGCAATGACCTTAATTGCATGAATGCATTCCTCAGTAGATTGCCTCGCTTCTTCTTCATTGTCAATGAATTCTCCCAAGTGATCGACAGTTACTTCAAACCCCTTATCGTTTAATTCTTTAATCTTCTCAGCTGCACCATTAATATCTACTCCTGCGACAAATCGCGATGCTCCAAACCGAAAACCGTATTTCTTTGCTGCTTTCGTTAGTGGTTTATTATTTGATAAAAATAAAAAGAAATTACGCATGATTTGTTCCAAGTTGATCCTCCCCCAAACTTCACTAATTTTCTAAAAAATATGTTCAAAAGATCAGGTAAAAAGGAATTCGCTCTTCCTTTTTACCTTTCTTTTTGAACATGCATTTCCACTTCATTATTTGTAAAGCATTGCAGGAAAGATAGTTAATGTATTATTTACAGCATTTCAGAACTTGTTTTACCTTGCATATGATGGATAAGATAATCTGGTCCACCTGCTTTTGAATCTGTTCCAGACATGTTAAATCCACCAAATGGCTGATAGCCTACAATGGCTGCTGTACAACCGCGATTGAAGTACAGGTTACCTACATGAAAATCCTGACGTGCTTGTTCTTGATGCGTACGATTATTTGTAATTACTGCACCAGTTAAGCCATACTCGGTATTGTTGGCTATATCAATGGCCTCATCAAAACTTTTCGCCTTCGTTAATGCAACCACAGGTCCAAATATTTCTTCTTGCATGATACGAGCCTCTGGATCAACATCTCCAAACACCGTTGGATTTACAAACCAGCCTTTGCTGTCGTCACCTGTACCACCGACTAATAAGTCTCCTTCTTTCTTCCCAACCTCGATATAATCCATAATTTTATCATAAGCTCCTTGATCAATGACCGGACCCATGAAATGGGAATTATCATAAGGATTTCCTGCCGATAACTCGCTGGTAAGTTCTACAACTCTATTTTTCACTTCATCATAGACATCTTCATGAATGACAGCGCGAGAACATGCTGAACATTTCTGTCCAGAAAATCCAAAAGCGGATTGTACAATTGATTCAGCTGCTAATTCTAAATCTGCTTCATTATCAACAACAATAGTATCTTTTCCACCCATTTCAATAATTGTTCGTTTCAACCATTTCTGACCTTCTTGTACTTTTGCCGCACGTTCAAAAATACGGGTACCTACATCACGAGAACCAGTAAAACTTATGAAACGCGTACGTGAGTGATCAACTAAATAATCGCCTACTTCTTTCCCAGGACCAGGAATGTAGTTAATAACTCCTGCTGGCATTCCTGCTTCTTCCAATACTTCCATCAGTTTATAAGCGATAACTGGAGTCGCACTTGCTGGTTTCAATAAAACGGTATTTCCAGTTACCATTGCTGCTACAGTAGTACCTGCCATAATCGCAAACAAGAAGTTCCAAGGAGAAATAACCACACCTACGCCTAATGGAATGTAATGATATTGGTTATATTCAATTGGACGGCTATTCACTTTAACTCCATCTTTTAATTCAAGCATTTGACGTCCGTAATATTCTAGGAAATCAATAGCTTCTGCTGTATCTGCATCTGCTTCCTTCCATGGTTTACCGCCTTCTTTGATTAAATGGGCAGTGAACTCATGCTTTCTGCGACGAATGATCGCAGCAGATCTAAATAAGATATCTGCACGGAATTTCGGATCCGATTTTCTCCAAGTTTCAAACGTTTTATCTGCAACTTGCATTGCTTTCTCAGCTAATTCTTTATTTGCTTTAGAAACATAGCCAATTACTTCCTCTTTATCGGCAGGATTAACAGAAACGATTTTTTCCTCTGTTGTAATACGTTCACCACCAATAATTAATGGGTATTCCTTACCTAAATCCTTCTCTACCTTTTTCAATGCAGCTAGCATTTGCTGTCTATTCTCTTCCACCGTAAAATCTGTAAAGGGTTCATGTGTATAAGGTACGACCATGTATAAAAACCTCCTAAATATAGTTTACTAGTTTCCAATTATTGAAAACGTTTTCAACATCAATGAAAATAATCAACCCTTAAGCGTATACATTGCTCATTAATTTAACTATTACTGTAATCAATAAGATGGCTAGCCTGTTACGGGTTGTTCATTAATGCTCAGAAGAAACTCTAAAAGCTAAAGCTGTTGTGAAATTCGAACTAAGAAAATTTTCTAATAATTTAAAGCGAAACTATTTAAGTATTACTTAAATTATGTTTAAATAAATTATAAGATATTTTTTGCTTTTTCGTCAACTGTTTTCTCATACAATTCTATAAAACTAGGCAAAAAGGACTATCAAAATATTCACAAAGTCTAAGCTGATCTTTTATATCTACAAGTTATCAATTGGGATAAGGGGAGAAATAAACCATGAACCACACACAAAACCTTGGAAGTAAAGTGAAGAACCTACGAAAACAAAAAAAGTTAACACTAAAACAAGTTTCTGAAAAAACCGGACTTTCCATTAGTTTTTTATCACAATTGGAGCATTCCAAAACTTCTGCTACCCTTCTATCTTTAAAACGAATTTCTGAAGCACTTGGAGTGAATCCAAGTTATTTCTTCTCATCATCTATGGATAACTCACGATCAGCAATCACAAGAAATATTGTTGATATGGCAAACTTAACTGAAAATCGATTTATTTATAAGGATTTAACCGGAGGAATGGAGAACCCACTTTTTGTTCCGAATCTTATCATTCTTAACCCAGGAGATAATCGAGGCAATAATTTTTCACACAAAGGACAGGAGTTTCTATATGTGTTAGAAGGCACGCTTACCATTGAAGTTGATTATGAGGAAGCCATTTTACAACCATATGATTGTATATTCTTAGATTCTTCAACACCACATAATTGGTATAATTATACGGACAAACCAATAAAGTTCCTATGTATTTCTTCCAGAGAATAGATATTCCATAAAGTACATGTTGATACAGCAATCTAGACCTTTGAATACTCCTGTTGGGGTGGCTGCCGTGTAAAGCCTAAAATAATTGGATTCATCCACAGGAGTCGGTCAGCCAAATCAGTTGCTCAAGAGGAGGCTGTCTTTTGGGACAGCTCCTTGTCTGATTACAAATGATTATCGATAAACACTGTTAGTACCCTCGCTGGTTCATTATTAACGGGAATAAATAAATGTGACTTATTTCCTTTAAAAAAAGCACTATCTCCTTTTTCCATGTAATGCTTCTCATCTTCATAAAGTAAATGGATAGCTCCCTCTAAAATATAAATAAACTCATCTTGGGAGTGCGTATAGGTCTCTTCGCGGACATTCATATCCCGAGGAGTTACATGAACAATAGTAGGTTCAATTCCTGTAAACCGCGAACGATTTGCCAGCAATTCATAGGAGTAACCCATATTCTCATCACCTACTTTAAATTGCCGTTCTGTATGAGGGAGTAAAACAAGATCTCGATCATCATGATCATCCAAAATCCAGGTTAGTGGTACTTCTAATTCTTCACTAATTTTGGATAAAGTGGCAATTGCTGAAGCTGTCTGTCCATTTTCAATTTTAGATAAAAGGCTTTTGGAGATTCCACATGCTTCCGCTACCTGCTGTTGTGTTTTTTTCATACGCAAGCGCATTTGCTTAATTTTCTTACCTATATTATTAAGATTTATTGCAATTCTCTCCTTCCGCTAGTGGTCACACGTTCTATAAACTTCTTTAATGATAGAATAGAACGAAACTATCGTCAATCCGAACATACAGATAATCACTGCCTATAGATTTAATCACATACAAGCAGAGTGTGCTGTTTTTTTAGCTAGTTCTGTTTACTTTGCTAATATTAACGGGTCAAAGCACCCTTCCTTTCGTTAGGTAACATCACCATTTAAAAAAATGAATGATAAAGCACCCAACTACATTCCGAATATACTGATATGCTCGAAAGGTAATTCGGAGTTACTTTATCTTCATTCATTCAAAATGGTTTAATATAAGCGGCTACTAATATGCTTTCTTACTTCCACACATCCTTAGCGATATCTACTACATGTCTAACCTTATTCCATTGCTCTTCTTCTGTTATCAGATTACCTTCTTCTGTAGAAGCGAAACCGCATTGCGGACTAAGACAGAGCTGTTCATACGGAAGGTAGTTAGCAGCTTCAGCAATACGTTTCTTAATAACATCTTTATCTTCCAGCTCTGGGAACTTAGAAGTAACTAATCCTAAGACTACACAAAGATCATCTCTGTTCACATAGGATAAAGGCTCGAAACCTCCAGATCGCTCGTCATCAAATTCAAGGAAAAGCCCGTCCACATTCAACCCAGCGAAAATGGTTTCAGAAACAGCATCATAAGAACCTGTACTGAAATAATGGGAACGATAATTGCCTCGACAAATATGCATGGTGATAAGTAAATCTTTAGGCCTTTCAGCAATCGATTCATTAATCACACGTTTGCAAATATCCCTTAGTTTTTCTGGATTCATGCCCTTTGCTTGCAGTGAGGAAATCCCTTCTTCTGATAGAAAGGATGCCCATGATGTGTCATCTAACTGAAGGTAACGACAACCTGCATCATAAAATGCCTGAATTGCTTGTTGATAAGCCATAATCACATCTGGAACAAGGTCTTCGATTGTTTGATAAATATCTGTATCAAATCCAGCACGAACGAGTAACATGTTCGGACTTGGGATCGTCTGTTTGGTAACATGACGGTTCCCTACCACTTCATTCAGAAACTTAAAATCTGCGAGAAATGGATGCTCTTTATTAAACTCCACCTTTCCAGTAACATGAATGGAATGCTTTTTTGTCTCAATTCCAGCAAATTTCAAGCCATTATTTGGCTCAAATCCCTCAACACCATTTAAATTCTCTAAAAAGTCGAAATGCCACCAAGAACGCCGAAGTTCTCCATCGGTTATAGCCATTAGCCCAGCTGCCTTTTGTTTCTCTACTAGCTTAATAATTTCTGCATCTTCAATTGCTCTTCGTTGTTTTTCACTAATTTCTCCTTTAGCATATTGAGATCTCGCGTGCTTGATACGATCTGTTCTTAGAAAGCTACCTACATGATCTCCTTTGAAAGGTGCTATTCGTTCTACTGCTGTTGTCAATGTATCCACTCCTTTATAGTTATAAAAAGGCTGAGACAAAAGAATGAAGAAACAATTAAAAACGAACAATGATTGGTTGAAAATTAATTATCGTTCGTATTGATCAGAATCATTCATTTAGCACCTGAAATAAGCGAGACTCCGGCCGTAACACCACGAGTCCGAAGATCCACTAGAAAAAGCGTTTTCCTTACCAAGTTAGCTGAGACCGTTCCCGCGGAAAGCGAGTATATTTCACGATGCTGGAATGATACTCCTATTGATAACATGATTATTCGTATTTTGAGTAAATAAGTGTGTTTTGCCTCAGCCTCGTTAAAAAGAACCCTTCTGCTAAGAAGGGTTCTTTTGTATACATACATCGTCACCTTCTCATCTTTCAAGTTTATAAAACTTGCTAGAAGTAGCACCTTATTTATAAAACAGGTTGCTGAGGTGTCTTCAGGCTAGTCCCTCGACCTCTCTAGATAAGAATATTATGTAATTATTTAAATAATTAAAACTATCATAGCAATTCTATTAAAAAATAGCAAAAGATTCCTCACACTATTTAATAACTGCTGTCCATTTCACCCTTTCTAATAGCTTTATTGACATCTAATAATCAACAGATTCACCTATTATGAGGAAGCATGTAGTGATTATGTCTTTCTGCAAAAGCTACGTATGAAAAATCGACTTTTTACAAATGGTAATTATAGCTTTTATTCATTTTTTCAACCTTATACTAGATATCAAACCATCCATTTAGAGGAGGCTGTACGATGGATCACACCTGGTTCTCCCTCATTCCCTTTACTATTGTTATTGCTTTAGCTATATGGCAAAAAAGACTTCTTCCTGGACTAGTGCTGGGACTCCTTGTAGGTGCTTTTCTGTTAGAATTCAGCGTATTAAACGGAACAAAAGAAGCCGTAAACTATCTCATAACGACATTGGCAGATCCAGGGAATATTAATATTATCGCCTTTTTATATTTATTTGGCGGATTGATTGGTATGATGCAAATTTCTGGAGGAGTTAAAGGATTTTCTGAGTGGGTTGGTGACAAAATTCAATCCGAACGAGGACTTCTAGTTGTCATCTGGTTGACCCTACCTTTTACATTTATGATGCCGATGTTTCGAATAATGATGATTGGACCCGTGGTAAAATCCTTACTTAAAAAGGTGAACATGTCTCACTGGAAAGTAGGGTTCACGATGGATGTATCCACCAGTTCCGTTATCGTATTATTACCAGCTGCCACTGCTTTCGTCGGTTTCATGGTTTCCCTTATTGAAGGGGGAATTCAAAAACATAATCTGGAAGCAGATGCCTATCAAGTATTTTTGTACAGTATTCCATTTAACTTTTTTGCAATTGTAATGCTGATCATTGGACTAATTAGGACATTCTGGTCCAAGCCCAACAAAAAGCAAACCAACAAAGATCAAAACATGCAACAGACAGATGAACATCACCGCATAGGAATTAAAAAAGAGCTATCCATGGTGAAAGCGCAGCCTTGGAATTTAATTGTTCCTTTGTTTTTATTGCTTGGTCTAACCTTATTTTTATTATGGCAAAACGGCGTAGAAAAAGGAGCTACCGGAATATTTAATGCCTTTGCAAAAGCGGATGCTACCTTTGTTATCTTACTTGCCGTATTTATTACACTCATCATCACGTTTATTTTCTATATGTTAAGGGACCAAAAACTAAGTGAAACCATTTACCACTTTTATGATGGTGGAAACCAACTCATGGAGGCAATTATTCTTCTGGTACTAGTATGGTCCTTATCTTTTGTTGCAGAAGACCTTGGGTTTTCCAAATTTATCGAGGCGACAATTGGCAGTTTTCTTCCTGCATTTACTATTCCAGCTATTGTTTTTTTAGTAGGTTCAGCTGTCAGCTATTTCCTAGGTTCATCCTTTGGAACATGGGGAATATTTATGCCACTGGGGATTGCTCTGGCAACTTCAACAGGAGCTTCATTACCGATGACAGTTGGTGCCGTATTTGCAAGCGGTTCATTTGGAGCAATGACCTCTCCGCTAGGCGACACTACCATTACAACGGCATCTATTCTAGAAGTTCCTCTTGTCGAATATGCACAGTATAAATTAAAAATTGTATCCATAGGCGTAGGTATTGCAGCAGCTTTGTACTTAGTAGTAGCATATTTTATTTAATAGGAAAAGGAAGAGGAGACTGGCCACAACCTATTGTATAGATGGAGGCAAGTCTCCTTCCTGAGAAGAAACGTCAAAGTCTCCTTGATCACCGAGTTGATGAATCGTTTGCTGAATGGTTTAGAGGGTGATGTTACTTACTGAAAGACGTATAAAGTAAAATGGGGGATTTTTGTTCCTCCACTGATGTTAGTACCACAAAGATATGACCTAAATCCCTTTGAACCATTCGGACATTTACTGGCAGTGGCAGTCGATCACTCACTTATTCATATTGTTTTCACTTTATTGCTTGAAGTGGAGATATTACTGCCAATTATATAGGCGATAAACTCTTGCTTCATATGGTTTTAAAACCATATTCTTCAGTTGCTCTTCGTTCTCTACATCGTAATTGCTGATTAACAACTTTGCTGATGAAACTATCAGAGTTTCTGTCACGTTGACATCAGCTTCTTCTTCAAATAAATTCACAAGAATTAACATTTGCTGATCTCCATCCGTTCTGGTATAGCCATACACCTGATCATGATCTGCTAAGACCAGGTTGTAACTTCCATAAATAAATGCAGAATATTGCTTCCTAATGTGTATCAATTGTTTGTAATAATGGTAAATGGATGTTGGATCAGCCAGTTGATCGGAAACATTGATTCTTCTATAATTCGGATTGACCTTCATCCAAGGTTGTCCTGTTGTAAAACCAGCATTTTCCTTGCCATTCCACTGCATAGGCGTTCTCGAATTATCTCTTCCTTTTTCCCAAATGATCTCCATGATTTCTTGATGACTTGTGCCTTTTTCAATTTCTTCAGCATACAGATTTTTCATAGCCACATCGTTATAATCTTCAATCGCTGGAAATTGAACATTTGTCATCCCTATTTCCTGTCCCTGATAAATAAATGGTGTACCCTGCATAAGAAAATATAGCGTAGCTAATCCCTTTGCCGAAACCTTCCAATATTCATCATCATTCCCCCAACTCGAAACGGAACGAGTCTGATCATGGTTTTCGAGGAATAATGCATTCCAGCCGACTCCCTCAAGCCCCTTTTGCCATTTAGTTAATGTTTCTTTTAAGGCATGGATGTCTAATCCACCAGTAATACTTTTCCCCCAAAGATCCAAGTGTTCAAATTGGAAGACCATATTAAATTTACCCTTCTCTTCGCCAACCCAAAGTGCAGCGTCCTCCATCGTGACGCCATTCGCTTCTCCAACAGTCATAATGTCATATTGATCAAAGGTTTCATTTTTTAATTCTTGTAAAAATACATGAATTCCTTCTCGATTCATATGACCTGCAAATGACGGAACATATTTTCTGTTATCTGGATTTGGCATATCTGGGAAACCAGGTACTTTTTTGATATGGGATATCGCATCAACACGAAAACCATCAATACCTTTATCAAGCCACCAATTAACCATGCTATACAACGATTGGCGTACTGCTGGATTTTCCCAATTCAGATCTGGCTGTTTCCGAGAAAAGACATGCAAATAATAACTTTCTGTTCTGTCATCATACTCCCAAGCAGAACCACCAAATATAGATTCCCAGTTATTTGGCTCGGTTCCATTTTTACCTTCTTGCCAAATATAATAATCACGATAGGGATTATTTTTTGAAGACCTAGATTCTATAAACCACGGATGTTCATCAGATGTATGATTGATTACTAGATCCATAATCAATTTCATTCCCCGCTGATGAACTTCTTCTAATAACTGGTCAAAGTCATTCATTGTACCGAATTCAGACATAATCGCTTGATAGTCACTAATATCATAACCATTGTCATCATTTGGTGATTGATAGACAGGACTAAGCCAAATCACATCAATACCCAATCCCTCTAAATAATCTAATTTGGAAATAACACCTTGAATGTCTCCAATTCCATCCCCATCAGCATCCATAAAGCTACGAGGATATACTTGATAGGCAACCGCTTCTTTCCACCATACTTTTTTCATCATTGTATACTCCTTCATTGTTCAATTGTTAACATATAATGTAGTCTACCAATCAGCTACATTGACCTCGATTGCAAAATGATCGGATACCACTGGTTTATTAATACCATTCAAAATAACTCTCGACGTAAGAATTTCTACCTTTTTAGAGGAAAAAATAAAATCAATTCGCTTCTTATCTGAATGATTTTCCCAGCCTGCAATCTCACCTAGAACCGTTACACCAGAATCCTTATGTTTAGCTAGTTGATACGTATCAAAATAGCCAAAGTCCTGAACATAATCATACCCTTCACCAGCAATCCCCGCCGGATTATTAAAGTCACCCATTAAAAAATGTGGTCTTTCTTGATTAATTCGTGCAACTAACCGATCCATTTGGGAACGAAAAGGCTCCTCTTCATCCTGCCACCAGCCTAAATGACAAGCGTAAAATGCAGTTGATATACCTTTATAATTAACCGTCATTCCAACTACTTTACGTGTTTTCCAATAAGATGTATCTTGACTGCAACTGACAAAGAATGATTCACGCTGGAGAACAGGGTGCTTTGTTAACAAAGCTACCCCTTCCTCGAAACACTCATAACCAATATGTGAAATATCCCATTCATAGTCATACATCGATCCTAATTCCTTCAGCTTTTGCACAAGCAAAAACCCGAAATTATTAGCTTTTAACTTACCTTTAACCATTTCTGCAGTGATCGATTGACTTACTTCCTGTAAAGCGACTACATCATAGGATTGCTCATGAATTACAGCGGCAAGTATGTCCAGCTTTTTCCATTGATCCGCCTCCTGCCAAGAATGACAGTTAAGTGTCAATAGCTTCATTGGTTATCCTCCAAATAATCCTGTACTTTTGACTTTAGAACGTCGGCTTTTGGACCATATATTGCTTGAACGCCTGAATCTTTTTTCACTAGCCCCATAGCTCCAGTCTTTTTCCAATCCGTTTCTGACGCTACATCAGCTACATCCTTAACCGATACACGTAATCTAGTCATACATGCATCAACTTCGAGAATATTTTCCTGACCACCAAGCAACCGAATAATTTCTGCAATTTCGTTATCTCCAGCTGATTTATGAATAGAAGAATTTTGTTTTTCCTTATCTTTTTCAACAGTCGTATCATCATCTGAGTAATTTCCAGCACGTCCAGGAGTGGGAAGATTCATCTTCTGAATAATAAAGTTAAATAAGAAATAGCTAATTACAAAGAAAACGATACAGGTAATGACAAAGTTAATGATATCTCCAACAAGACCAGCGTTTATTGCCATCGGTAGTCGTGTGGCTAATTCAACTAGTCCAAACGAGTGTAGTCTCAAATCAATTAAATCAACCATCGCAAAGCTTAAACCAGCAATTACCGCATATACAAAATACAATAAAGGTGCTGCGAACATAAACATGAATTCAATCGGCTCCGTTACACCAGTAATAAATACAGCTAGTCCTGCAGAGAAAAACATTGATTTATATTTTGTTAGCTTATCTTTATCCACATTACGATACATTGCAAGTGCAGCACCAATTAAAACGGCACTTGATAAAATCATTTGCCCCATCTTAAACCTTGCCGGTGTCACTTCTTGTAATAAACTGTTGTATGCTTGCATATCTCCAGCTGCTTGCAGGTTTACTAAATCTGAAACCCAAGCAAGCCAAAGTGGATCCTGACCTGCAACTACTTCTCCTACAGATGCACCTGTCATAATCGTGTAGGTTCCACCTAGCTCTGTATAATTAATCGGTACTGTCAACATATGATGTAATCCAAACGGTAAAAGCAAACGCTCCAGCATTCCAAAAGCGAAAGGTGCTAGAAATGGTGCTGAATCCTTTGAATTCGCCAACCAGATACCAAATTCATTAATTACCCCCTGAATAAATGGCCATAAAACAGACATAATGAGTGCAATAATTACAGACCAAAGAATAACGACAAAGGGTACAAAGCGTTTTCCATTAAAGAATGAGAGAGCTTGTGGTAAGCGGTTGAAATTATAATATTTGTTATAAATCGTTGCACCTACAAATCCAGAAATAATCCCAATAAATACTCCCATATTAAGCGCGGGTGCACCTAATATAGAAGTAAAATAATTATCAATGATTAATTCACTTCCAAATAAAGAATTTACTGTTGCTCTGGGTTCAGTGAACATATCACTAGTTACTCCAAATACCACACCAGTAATTCGGTTTATCAAAATAAACGCTAGTAATGCTGCAAAGGCTCCGCCAGCTTTTTCCTTAGCCCATGAGCCACCAATGGCTACCGCAAATAAAATATGCAAGTTATTAATAATTGCCCACCCGATATCTTCCATTACTCGGCCAATCACTAGCAAAAATGAAAAATCGTTCATTGTCATGCCGATTACTTTCCCTAATGAAATCATGATTCCAGCAGCAGGCATAACCGCAACAACGACTAACAATGCTTTTCCAAGCTTTTGCCAGAAATCAAATGAAAACATGTTCTTCATGCTGTTTTCCCTCCTCAAATTTCTTTAGCATCCCAATTTTGATGCAAACGTTTTCGTAAATAAACCTATTCATTTTCCTTATAAAAAGATAGCAAAGGAGATGAATGTAAACACTTTCATTCCATGAATATAGTAATTATACATACTGATCTGAACTGAAATGCTCCATGCATCATTAGTGCAAACGTTTGCATTATTTATATAAACATAGTATAGTAGAATTGAAAGAAGGTCAAGTACCTAAACACTATTTTTTACGATAACTTAAGCAAGGATGGGGAAAACACTGTTAAAAAAACTGTAAGAATAAAGTAGCGCCTCAAAATATCAATCTTTATGCACCGGTAGACGGAAATGTAATTGGTTTAGAAGAAGTACCTGATCCTGTATTTCCCGAAAAATAATGGGTGATGGGATTGCTTTTAACCCAAAAAAAATGGAATTATTTTATCTCCAGTTAATGGGAGAATCATTCAGGTCTTCCTTACTAAGCATGCTCTTGGGATGCGTACAGATAACGGTGTTGAACTATTGATTCATATTGGTCTAGAAGCAGTTCAACTAAAGGGGAAAGGATTCACTTTCTATGTGAAAGAAGGTGATAATGTTTCCGCTGGAGGTAAGTTAATCGATTTTGATATAGTTGAGGAACAAGCAAGTAGTACGATCATTCCTTTAGTTCTAACCAACACAAAGGAAATGACTCGGATCAAGACTGTGACAACCAGTGAGGTCATAGGAGGTAAGGGTCTAGTATCGTTAGTAAGCAAATAAACCTAAATAAAATATCATAGGGGGGCGAATTTAAATATCGAAAGGCGATTAAGTGAAAGTGTGTTTGTTTATCCCCCACTTACCACTATTGATTTCACTTTATTGCTGAAGTGGGGGTATTACTGCCAGTTATATGCGCCATAAATTTTTCTTTCATCACAATTTAAGTTATAGGGTTCTTTTGTGGGCTCAGCTAACACTGCTACTCATATTTTATTTAGCAACGTGAAGCTTCAGAACCACTCATATGTTTTGTTCAGATTGACTAACGATTTTATCTCGATAGGAATGTTTACCATTTCACGATAAAACTCCAAACTACTATTCAAGAATATTTTATTAGTGTTATAGTAGTTATCAGAATTTCTTTTGTTTTGCCCTTGTTCTTGCTTTACACGGTCTTCTTGAAATTACTCAATTGGTAAGCGAGTGCTTTACTAGGAAGTCTCTTGCCTAATTTATCTTGAATATATAAAGCTGCTTGTTGAATTTTTTCTTCTTTTATTCCAGTTTCAATTCCTAACCCATGTAGCAAATAAAGGACATCATTCGTAGCGACATTACCAGCTGCGCCTTTTGCATACGGACAACCCCCTAATCCACCAACAGAGCTATCAAAGCGAGTAATTCCATATTGGATTGATGTCATGATATTTGCGATTGCCATTCCTCTAGTATCATGAAAGTGCATAATAATTTTTTCTTGAGAATAACGAGATAAGACGTGATCTAATAATGCTTCTACTTGACTTGGAACTGCAGAGCCAATCGTATCTCCTAACGAAATCGAATCAACACCATAATCAAATAATTGATCACAAACTGCGACCGCTTGTTCTGGAGAAATTCTTCCTTCATATGGACAATCAAAAACGGTAGATATATAACCGGTTACGAATTTCCCAGCAGTCTTTGCCTCTTGAATAACTTTTTTCAAGACTGGGTAGGTTTCATCTATTGATTTATTAATATTCTTTTGATTATGTGTTTCGCTAGCTGACATAAAGACGGAAGCTGCATCAATTCCTGTTTCCAGCGCATGCTCTAAACCTTTTAAATTAGGAACTAGTGCAGAGTAGGACACATTTGGATTTCGCTTTATCCTTCTTCCAACGTCACGCGCATCTGCCAAGGCAGGAATCCACTTAGGATGTACAAAGGATGAATATTCTATTTCCTTCACACCAGATTCAGATAGCATGTTGATCCATTTTATCTTATCATCGGTATCAATAAATACATTTTCATTTTGCAATCCGTCCCTAGGACCAACCTCTTTTAACTGGACATGTTTAGGATACTGACACATGCTTCCCCCTCCAATTTTTAAATGGATTTTTATAGAACCTACTTACGATAAGGTTATTATTATCACTGTATGCCATCCTGATCATTTCAGTGCACGAAAAGTATGCGCTTTCATAATTATAGGTTAAAAGATCATTCATTATATCTATATTAGACCAAGTTTCATTTCATTCAACTTTGTTGAATAAAGTATATTATAAAAATTCAGTGAAAGTCAAATGAATACTAACCTAAATGAGGGGTCTGTTCAATAAAATAGCTTATATAAAGAGCGAACCAATCGTTATAATATCATCACTGCATTTATTCTTTCAGCATTAATTGAGCAACTAGATCGAAGTAGAAGGAAGTTTCTTCCTTTCATTATATTTTGGTTTATCTTTACGTATTTGGCTCATACTACCATCATGATTAAATCTAACGAAATGGAGTTGGAGAGAATGGATTCTATTAAGACTAAATTAATTGAATACAAAGAAGGTGTTGGGAAATTCACCGAAAAAATGCCTGAATTTACGAAGACGTATACATCCTTTACAGAAGCATGCTTCTCAGAAGGTGCATTATCTAAAAAAATGAAGCAATTAATGGCGCTAGGTATTAGCATCCATGCCCAAGATGAATATTGTATTATTTATCATACTAAAGGTTGCTTAGACCAAGGTTGCACAGAAGATGAAATTCTCGATGCGATTTGTGTAGCTGCTGCTTTTGGTGGTGGTCCTTCAATGAGCCAAGGAGTTACATTAGTTCAAGCATGCATTGATGAATTGAATCAATAGTTGATTGATTTTGAGGCTGGGACAAAACACAACTTCTTTACTCAAAATACGAATAATCATGTTATCAATAGGAGGAGCTTCGGACTCGTGCTGTTCCTGCCGGAGTCTCGCTTATTTCAGGTGCTAAATGAATGATTATAATCAAAAAGCGAAAAGATAATTAGTTTAAACTAATTAGCGTTCGTTTTTTATTGTTTCTTCATTGTTTTGTCTCAGCCTCTTTATCGGACCACATTTTAGCTTTTCATTTTTCCTCAATTATTCCACATTTATCACATACTCATTCCATCTTCTTTGTTTACTATTAGTAGTGTGCTTCCATCTAAGCACAGCCAACTAACTATTTTGATTATATTAGAAAGACGGTGAAAAACAATGGAATTGCTTAGTCTAAATGGGTTGTCTCACATTGTCGGTGTTCCAAAGCACACTACATCAACCTGGATTGAGGAATTTAACATGTACGTACCAAAGACACAGCAGCAAGATGACATGTATTATCTTCCGGAAGCAATTGACGTTTTGAAATTCATAAAAAAATGCAAGTACCAGCAATATAATAAAACTGACATTGAAAAAAGATTAGCAGATAGAAGCTTTCCAATTAGGGTAGAAAGCACCATTGAAGATGTACAGCAAGCATTTGATCAAGGAAGCTACAAAGAAAACATCTTGACAGTTATGCAAACAATTGGACTGACAGTATCCAATGTTGCAAACCAAGAGAAGTCGATACTAGCTTTACAAGAAGAACAAGCTAGGCGAGCAAAAATCGCAGAACAACAGTCAGAAGAAATTAATAAACTCAAACAACAGATTGAGCGATTAAAATATGAACTAACTCCCGGAGAGAAGTACGAAATGAAGAAGGATTCTTTCGCAAGACTTTTTAAATAGCAGCTTTCATCTAATGAATGGAGGAATAATTATGTTTAAACCAGATAAAAAAAAGGCAAAACCAGGAGATGTTATTGAGTTTGTAAAAGATAACTATATTCTTAAGGGACAAGTATTACCATCAAGTTGTAAACGGAGCATTATCGTTGATATTTCGTCGTCAAGTAATTTGCAAAAAATTAGTCATAGCTTTCCTAATACGGTAGTGGCTCATGAAAATTACAGGATCGTAGATAAAGTGCAAAACTAATTTGGTATAGAGACATAATAGTCGAATAACAATTTTGTCTTTTCATTGGAATATGAAATAAACCTCCGAACTACTATCCGAATATTCATACTCGGATAGTAGTTCGGGTTTTCTTTAATTTCTAACCTTGTCCTATTATCCTTTTTATCATACCTCTTTCATAGATATTTATTATGGTTAAACAAACTATTTTTCATCGTATAAATTGCTCGTTTGTTCGCCCCTGATATTCTAGTTCCTCTTAAAATTGTCATCTTATCCCCCTTCGATTATCAGTTATTGTTTTAAACTTATGATTATAAAAGCTCTCTCTACGCGGAAAAACCTTACCTATAACTGTAGAGCATTAGCTTACCATCTTATTTGTGAACTACTCCCACCACTTACCACCCTTACGGGTTGCTTGAAGTGGGGCTTCTTGGGTAATCGCCACTTTTGGTAGCTGACGAAATGGACCAAGCTAACCCTCTTGTTCCAAGAGTTTATATTTTCATTAGGCACTTGCTAATAAGCGAATGCCTTCTTTTTTGATATTAAGCGCTGAATTATAATCTCTATCGAGATTTAGCCCACACGAACAAGCGTATGTTCTAATTTCTATAGGCATTGGTTGGGTATTTCCGCAACTCGAACAAGTTTTGGTAGATGGGAACCATTTATCAATTTTGATAAGTTGTTTCCCTTGTTCTTTTAGTTTGTACTGTAAGAAAGAAGTGAACATTCCCCATCCATTGAAAAATCTAAGCCAACAACTTTTTCAATTTCCTTCCTTTTTATTTCCTTCTCGTACTCTGTAAGAATAGAAATATAGTATTTTCCTGATGAAGTCATAGACAAGGTACAAGATTTAATAGTATACTCCGAAGGAATTGCTCGATGTTGCTTGATTTTGACCATTTTTAATTTAGGTAATTTGATATGACCATCCAACAACTGAATATTTCCATTGACGACATTCGTTGTGTAGCTTTGTTTATGGCGTTTGCTTTTGAATTTTGGGAACCTGGCATTCCCTTTGAAGAAGGCTTTATATGCCTTATCTAAATTTAGTTGAGCGTTTGCCAACGCTAATGAATCGACTTCTTTTAGCCATTGGTATTCTTTTTTGTAATTGGCAGGAGTAGGATGTTTTACCTTTTTCCATGCTTCTTTATCATCTTTTAGGTTTTCATACGTTTCTTTTCGTTCTGCTAACATTTTGTTATAGACAAAGCGAACGCAACCGAAGGTTTTACGTATAACCAAAGCCTGTTCATCTGTTGGATACACTCTAAACTTGTACGCTTTATTTTGTTTAGCCATATCAAATCACCTCACTTTATCCTTTGATTTTCAATCTATTTTTTTACTACTTCAATAGGCGAACCGCAGTCGTCAACAAACAAAAACTTCTTGACCAAAACATTTCTTTCCATAACTTTTTACGAACATGAGGAAAATCCCTCTTGATAAGTCTTGGACTGGCACTTTTATAGGCATTGATGAATTTCGATCATTCACTGTTGGGTTGTGCTCTGAACAAAATATGAATATGGTCAATATCGTGGTTCCATTCGACTAATGTGATATTATATTTTCCACTCAACGACACAAACTGATCTTTAGCATAGTCTGAAAATGGTATCATCTATTACTTTCCTTCGATACTTCACAACAAACACAAGATGGTAATACATCAAGAACACTGAATGATTATTACTGTCTAATTTCATTTTTATATCAATCCTTATACTTTATAAGACTGATTATACCATGTTGAGCAAAAAGGAAAAAAAGCCTTTGGGATGTCGCCCAACCGAAATTCATCTCCCCCTTACCGTTGGGCTACGCCCTTCACAAGCTTGAAGATGGAGACTTCTTTCGGAAGTACGTTAAAATCTTGTGTAAGACTACATCTTTTGTATACATGTATATACATGTATACAGTTTGCAAATTCGTTTCCCCTTTTCTTTGCTACTTATAAATTGGCATACTTTTTGCTACATAATTATGAAAGGGAAATGAAATATAGGGGGTATTTACGATGGAATTCAAGTACATTAAAATAACTTATAACAGCAATATAGCCGTGGTAGAGCTGAATAATCCACCGGCTAACGCATTATCTACTACAACTATTGGAGAATTACGATCAGCTTTTAAGCAATTAGCCGATGCAGAAAATGTACACGCTGTCATTTTAACTGGTTCTGGTAAATTTTTTGCTGCCGGTGCAGATATCAAAGAATTTGTACCTGCTATGGGAGATTACGACAGAGGAATACAGATGTCAGAGTTAGGTCAACAACTTTGTAATGACATCGAGCAACTAAAAAAGCCGGTAATTGCTGCCATTAATGGGCCAGCACTTGGTGGAGGTTTAGAATTAGCAATGGGCTGTCATTTTCGCATTGCCGTTAATGAAGCAAAACTCGGGCTACCAGAAGTAAAATTAGGATTAATACCATCATTCGGAGGAACACAACGACTTGCTAGAATTACAAATATGGCTACTGCACTAGACTTAATTCTTTCCGGAAAACATATAGCTAGTCAAGAGGCTGTTAAACATGGTCTTATCCAAGTAACTGTTTCTGCGGAAGAACTGATGTCTACTGCTTTAACAATTGCAAATTCCTTTACTGAAGGAAATAGTATGGCAAGTGTTACTAGAGCAATACAAAGTATTGTAAAAGGTATTCATGAACCATTTGAAGAAGGATTAAAAAGAGAAAAGCAAAAATTTGCAGAGCTGTTTCTAACAGAAGATGCCAAAGAAGGTGTACAGGCTTTCGTTGAAAAACGGAAACCTTCCTTTCATCATAAATAATCGAGCAAAGGAGATTGTTAGCGTGGAAGAAGAAGTATTATTTTCAACAAATCATAATGGCGTTGCAACGATTACATTAAACCGCCCAAAAGCTATTAATTCACTAAACTATGAAATGCTCGTTCCAATTCGTAAAAAATTAACGGCATGGGAGCAAGATGACACTATTTGTATTGTAATTCTGAAGGGAGCAGGTCCAAAGGGATTCTGTGCTGGTGGAGATATTAAAACATTATATCAAGCCAAGAATAATCAAGAAAGCTATGAACAAGCGATTACATTCTTTACAGAAGAATACCTAACCGATCAATTAGTTGCTAGTTTCTCCAAACCAATACTAGCTATTCTAGACGGTATTGTTATGGGTGGCGGAGTAGGACTTTCCTATGGGGCTAGCCACCGTGTTGTAACTGAGCGTAGCAAATGGGCAATGCCTGAAATGAATATAAGTTTCTTCCCAGATGTCGGTGCGGCTTACTTCCTGAATAAAGCTCCCGGTTATATCGGAAGGTATTTAGCGCTTACAGCAACTATTATCACTGCTACTGACATACTCTATGCCAATGGAGCTGATGCTGCTGTTTCCAGTGATCAATTAGATTCTCTTGAAACTCAAATTATGCAAACGAATTGGTATCAAGAGGAAGATAAAATGGCAAGGCTTGACCACCTACTAAAAACTTGTGAAACAGTTTCTTTACAAGAAGGGGAGTTAGCGTCTAAGCAAGCTAAAATTGATCAGCATTTCTCTTATGAAACTGTTGAAGAAATTATCAATTCACTAGAATCAGATGGTAGTGAATTTGCTAGTCGTACCAAAGAACTCTTGTTAACTAAATCGCCTATTTCCCTTAAAGTCACCTTAAATCAGATTATTAAAGGACAAAATAAAACCTTGGAGGAATGCCTGGAGACAGATTTAATCCTTGCTAAAAACTTTTTGAAGACGGAAGATTTTTACGAAGGTGTCCGGTCCGTTGTGATTGATAAAGACAAAAATCCGCAGTATCATTATCAACAATTATCTGATGTATCATCAACGGTTGTTCAATCATTCTTTACAATAGATTAACCAAGATTAGTAGTTTGATAAAATAGTTAATGCAAAAGCCGAACTATCATTCGAAACGTTTTGGTACAACCCCGAAAATTAGAGTAAAAAATCTAACTACTGAGGGGGAACCACCCAGTCGAATCGTTCGGCTTTTGCTGGTTCTAAACGTTTGCTGCCGAATCAAAACAAATTTTCTAACAGCCTAGATTTTTAAAACCACCGTTCCGTTACTACTTTTTTCCTTGTATAAAATTGTACCCCGTCTTTTCCATTGGTTCCTAAATCTCCATAGAAAGACGCCTTGTTTCCTGCAAAGGCAAAGAAAGCCATTGGTGCTGGCACATTCACATTTACCCCAACCATTCCAGCATCTATTTTCTCACGAAAGATTTGTGCATACTTACCACTTGATGTATAAATAACCGCCCCATTCGCAAATTTTGATTGGTTCGTTAATGCTATTCCAGCTTCTAAATCCTTTACACGGACAACGCTTAACACAGGTGCAAAAATTTCATCCTGCCATATTTTCATATTCGGCGTCACGTGGTCAAAAATCGTTGCACCAACATAATAACCATCTGGTGTTTCTTCTTCAATATAGCGACCATCCACGAGCAGGTCGGCCCCCTCTTCTACTCCCGAATCGATATAACTAATTACTTTTTCCTTATGCGATTCACGGATAACTGGGCCAACAAAAGTTGATTCATCCATTCCATCTCCTGCTTTTAACTTTTTTGTTTCTGAAGTAAGCAAATCAAGGAAATCATCTGCTATATCATCAACAACTGCTACAACAGAACAAGCCATGCAGCGTTCCCCACTACTGCCGAATGCGGCACCAATGACACCCTGAACTGTTTTCTCTAAGTCACAGTCAGGCATAACAACGGCATGATTTTTCGCACCAGCAAGTGCTTGAACACGCTTGCCGTTGGCTGTGCCTGTTTGATACACATGTTTCGCCACTGGCTCTGAACCAACAAAGGAAATTGCTTCGATATCCGGGTGGTCCAATAAACCATTAACTACATCTTTTGCACCATGAACAAGATTCAACACCCCTTCTGGAAAACCAGATTGATAAAATAAATCAACAAGTCGTTCAGCCAAGATCGGGGTACGTTCTGACGTTTTTAATACAAAAGTATTTCCGCAAGCAATTGCTAAAGGATACATCCAAAGCGGTACCATCATTGGAAAATTGAATGGGGTAATACCAGCAACAACTCCAAGAGGATAACGCCAAATCGACCCGTCTATCCCTTTTGCAATACTTGGAAGAGCATCTCCCATCATTAAATTAGGTGTAGAAGTCGCTAACTCTACAACCTCTATCCCACGCTGAACCTCTCCTTCAGCGTCTCGCAATGACTTTCCATTTTCTAACGTAATAATCTTAGCTAATTCTGCTTTATGTTCTTTTAATAGTTGAAGATATTGAAATAAATATCGGGCACGATTTGGTACTGGAACAGTAGACCAATGCCCATATGCTTCCTTCGCAGCGGCTACTGCTCGATCAACATCTTCTTTTTCAGATAATGCTACTTGTGCTATCGTTTCTCCTGTTGCAGGATTTGGAATATCAACCATTTCTCGTCCACTCGATTCCACCCACTTATTCCCAATATAATTCTTCATCACTTTCACTTCCGAAGAAATCATTTTGTTGCCTCCTTCTTCCTTGATTGTTCTTTTACCCGTTGGTAAAGTACAGCCATATCCTTTTCGCCATATCCTTCTTTTTCAACCGATTTATATAGTTCTAGTAATGATTTACTAATTGGTAAATCTAACTGATTCGCATCAGCAACATCCATCGCAAACTCCAAATCTTTTCTAAGCAATTTCAAGGAAAATCCTGGTTTGTAATCGTCGCTAGCAATAAAGGTTTGGTAATTTCGTTCATAGATCCTACTCTGCCCATAGCTAACATTTAGCATAGAGAACAAGTCGTCTAGATCAATGTTTTTCTTATTAGCAATATGCAAAGCTTCACTAACTCCTGCGGTATAAAAACCAATTAATAGATTATTAATCAATTTAACAGTTGTTCCACTGTCTATTTGCTCATCTACATGGAAAATATTCTCGCCTAGTACCTCGAGTACAGGTAGCACAAGGTTATAAACTTCTGTAGGCCCACCGACCATCACAGTAAGTGTTCGATTCTCTGCTCCAATTACTCCACCGCTTACAGGAGCAGCAAGAAAATGAATTTCTTTTTTCTTGCAAGCCTCCGCAATTTTTTGATTAAGTTCAGGTGCGACAGTGCTAGTATCTACTAATAATTTACTCGAATCGCTATACTCAATAAGTCCATCTTCACCTAAGTAGACTTCTTCTACTGCTTTTGATGACGGTAGGCTTGTAAAAATCAGCTCACTGCTTGCTACAACCTCTGAAATAGATGAGGCTATTTCCCCACCTTGCTCTTTCAATTTAAGGACCGCTGTTTCACTTAGATCATACCCCGTTACATGAAATCCTGATCTTATTAACCCCTTTGACATTGGTAGTCCCATATTACCTAAACCGATAAACCCAATTTTATTCATGATATCCCTCATTTCTTTATAAAATAGAGAAGATTCACTCCCCTTTGAATGTACAACCAGAGATTCAACGTGAATTATCTACTACGTTACCCCAAGAAATAACCATTTTTCTCAATAACTTCATTAGCGATTTCTTGTTTCTTTGTAATTATATTTGTATGCATAACAGGGAATGCATTAATTTCGTTAATTAATTGCTCTTTATCCTCCTCAGAACAAATAGATGAAATGAGTACGATGGCATTGCTCTCCAATCGATAATAGCTTTCTTCACATAATATTTCAGTCATTTTCTTCCTAAATTGCTGATGCTTTTGAATAACCTCTGAATTTATATGGGAGCCCTTCATAACGTATAGCTCCTTCACACAATCCGCTAAAATGCGAGCATATACTTGGTTTAGATTGCGCAAATCGCACGTATTAGAAAGCGCATTCATAATGATGTTTACTATTTTACTTGCATAACATACAAACAGATTATTGCTTGAACCATTCACGAGTTCTTCTTCAATCGTTGACTTGAATTGACTATACTTTTTGAGAAATGATTTAGCTATCGTCAAACGGTTTATTTCATTAGTACCTTCAAAAATTCGATTGATTCTAGCATCACGATAAATTCGTTCTACCTCATACTCTTGCATATACCCATAGCCGCCATGAATTTGTACAGCCTCATCCACAACATAGTCTAATACTTCGGAAGCAGCTACCTTATTCACTGAACAGTCCATTGCATATGCCGAGAGATTTTTTAAGACGCTTTCATCGTTTTCCTTGTCTAACCGATCTATTCTATCTGCTGTGTAATAAGCAGAGCTTTCAGCACCATATATCGCGATAGCCATATTCGCTATTTTTTCTTGAATCATGCCAAATTGTATAATTGATTGCTTGAATTGTTTACGCTCTTTGCCATAGCCAATAGCAATTCTCAAAGCCTGCTTTGAGGTTCCAATATTTGCGAAGGAGAGTTTTAATCTAGCTAGATTTAGAATATTTAATGCGATATGATGTCCTTTTCCAATTTCACCTAATACTTGATCTTCAGAAATTCGAACATCTTCTAAAATAACCGTTGCTGTGGAAGAACCCTTAATTCCAAGCTTTTTTTCCTCTGGACCAATAGTTACTCCTGGTGTGGATCTTTCGATAATAAATGCCGTCATTCCTTGATCAGTATTTGCAAATACAACATATACATCTGCAATATGAGCATTAGTTATCCATTGTTTCTCTCCATTTAATACCCAATCTGTAGTGTCTGCTACCTTTTTAGCTGTTGTATTCGCCGAAAGAGCATCAGACCCAGCATTTGGTTCCGTTAAGGCATAGGCGCCTACCCATTCACCCGATATGATTCTAGAAAGGTATTTTTGCTTTTGACTTTCCGTTCCGTAATAAACAAATGGCAAGGTACCTACTCCGGAATGAATATTAAAAGATACACTAAATGATCCAGCAAACCCCATTTTTTCTGCAATAAGTCCAGCAGTTCGTTTGCCCATTGCTAATCCACCATAAGCTTCAGGAACATCCGCACCTAATAACCCTAAATCACCAGCATACTTAAATAGCTCTCTAGCTACTTTATAATCATGCGCTTCCAGCTTCTCCATATCTGGGTTCACTTGTTCTAATACAAATTTATCAATTGTTTTCGCAAAAAGTTCTTCCTCATCTGAATGATTTTCGAAGCTACTAGACGATTCATGTGGAAATATAGGATGGTGATGTGTTGATTCTGTTTTTTCCATGTACCTTTCCCCCTTCACCTCTACAATGCAATTTCCATGCCAACTTTTTCAGTGTGTCTACCTGTAAAAACAATGGCAAAAAGTGTTACATGTCTATACAATTGCACATACATATTAACAATTAAGTCCTCCCTACTTGGTTAACAGTTTTAACTAATATATATAACCAAAGCGTAAGTGCGCGATTAGAAACGTAGCGACTGGAGCAAGTCAACGGAGATAAAGGAATCACGGTGAGCTTGTGAGTCGGTGATAACTTATCTTAGAGCGATTCGTGAAGTCGCCTACTATCTGGGTGCTGAAACTGCACGCAGCTCAACACGTCCATATTTATCCACCTGGCAAATTTTATAATTTCTTAGTCTATAACAAAAGATCACAGCTACTCCCCCTGTGATCCTATGTATTATAATTTTTGTCTAATGCATATCGGGAAATTTTATTATATAAGGTGGCTCGAGACACACCTAATAATTTAGCTGCCTGTGATTTGTTCCCCTTTACTTGTTCTAACGTTTGTTTAATTAACTCCTGTTCTTCCTTTGAAGCTTCAGCTAAAAGTTCTCTTCTTTTTTTTAGACTTTGAACAGGTGCAAGCGTACCTTCTTTCTGTAATTCGATATGAAGAAATTCTGGTAATGCATTAAATGAAATATGTTCTCCATCTGTTAAAACAAATAATCGCTCTAAAATATTCATAAGCTCACGAATATTTCCAGGCCAGTCATACTTGTACATCAACTTCAATAACTGTTGATCAATTGTTTTTACATTTGCCTGATAAACTTTAGCCAATTGCTGTAATTTATGGGCTATTATGATAGGAATATCGTTTTTCCGTTCTCTTAATGGCGGAATATCGATAGGGATTACATAAAGTCTATAGTATAAATCTTCTCGAAATTTACCATCATGTACCATTTGGGTTAAGTTTTTATTTGTAGCAGTGATTAACCGAAAATTTAAGGGGATTGGTTGATTTCCTCCCACCCTCTCTACCTTTTTCTCTTGAAGAACTCGTAATATTTTAGCTTGCATCCGTAAAGGCATATCGCCTATCTCATCTAAAAAAATAGTACCATTATGCGCTAATTCAAATTTTCCAGCTTTTCCTTCTCTATCGGCTCCAGTAAATGCTCCTTTTGTATAACCGAATAATTCCGATTCCATTAACCCCTCAGGAATAGCAGCACAATTAACACTTATAAAATCTCCGGCTTTCGTATCTCCAGCATAATGTATAGCCTTAGCAAACTGCTCCTTTCCTACACCACTTTCACCAGTTATAAGCACGGTAGCCTTGGAACTGGCAGCTTTCCTGGCAATCTTTTTAGCATTAGAAATAGCTGGGCTATCCCCTAGTATATCTTCAAAGTTTATGGCACTATCTAAAAAATTACTTACTTGCTTGAGCTGATAATTATGTTCATCTCGTTTATGTAATTGTTCCATGCGTTGGATAACTTGTTGAATTTCCGTTAACCCTTCGTAAACAAGAATTCCTGCTGCTCCGATTATCTTATTATCCTTCCAAATAGGAATACGATGTACCACCAAATCCTGACCTTGTAAGCGATGTGCCTGACTACGCTCTGGTACACCCGTCTTTAATACAACAGGTAATCTCGTATTATCTATTACGTTAGACGCATGTTGACCAACTGCTGCATCCTTAGGAACTCCAACATAACGGCTATACGCCTCATTAAATAACTGAATAACCCCATTCTCATCTACAACCGTTAACCCCTCGTATGCGGTATTAAAAATAAGCTCATACCATTTCATCAAATCCTCTGTTTTTTTCACCTTTTGAGTCAACTCTTTGTGATATAAAAGCAATTCTTTCTCTGTAAGAACCCCTTCTAACTTTCCACTTTCATCACTTACGATATAGCCTGGTAATTCACGAATATCCTGTAGTACTGTATCTTTGTTTAGCCTCACGAATGAATTCGTCATAACATTTGCTGTCTGTTGGTGAGATTTATCACCTTTTTCATTCATTAGGACAATAATATCCTGCAATCGTAAAATCCCTAACAAATGACCGTCTTGAGTAACTGGAAGCTCCGTTTCATTCAAATTTCTTAAGAGCTTTAGCGCTTCATGAACCTCCATTAATGGATCAATTGTTGTTGGCTTTGTATTCATCCACTTTTCAACCGTATCTAATTCTGGTTTCATCAAGGATCGATCTCCCCTTTGCAATTAAATATTTGGGGCAGTATGGAACAGCCTTTATCTTTATCAATCAAATGATTGAGCGCTTGTTCAATAAGCTACCATACTTAGGCCAAAATAATGAAAACCCTTACATTTTTTAGATGAACTATTAAATGAAACTTCAATCAGTTGGGGTTGTTTTAGCTTCCACTGATGGTTAGCAGCACAAGGGTATGACTTAAAGGCCCTTGAACCAAAAGGACATTTACTGGCAGTTGACCCCTCACTTCTCTATATTGGTTGCACTTTATTGCTTAAAGTGGGAGCTTACTGCCAGTTATATGCGGGATAAAGGCTTAACAGCAGTCCAGGAATAATTCGCATCCATTACATACTAGGCACAAAACATGCTTAACTTAGTATATCATATATAGCCATTTTCTGAATTATAGCATTCTTCAAGCACAATCGCAAATTTCCTTTACTGCTGTGTTGCTTAACTTTATGCATCCATATAATTAACTTACGTAGCCAATTACGTGATAAATTCCTCTTCTAGCAAAACAACTATAAAGATACACATGATTTTAACTAACTAAGCCAAACTAACTCGAAAGGAGGTAAAAAAATGGCTAAAGGTAAGACAAAAACGAAGAATAAAAGTAAACAAGAATTGAATGAAATGAAGAATCAAAACAAATATAAACGTAACCGTCCTCCTGGTAACTAAAAACTATGGCAATATGTCCCCTTAAGCTTAAGCAATATTTCTACCGCAGATTTGCTTAAGCTTTTGATGGATTAGTTATTATAATAAAGTAATTCAATCCATGGTATTTTGTTTATTCCCTACCACAAGGAGATGACCTAAAGACCTTGGAACCAATCGGACAGTTGATCCCCACTTATCCATATTGCTTTCACTTTATTCCTTGAGGTGTGGGAGTGATATGCGGGGTAACTGAAATAAAAAAAAACGGAGCAAAATTCGCTCAGTCCTTATCACTAAATGCTCAGATTTACGCTTCCTCTAGTAGCTATTATGGAATAATAGCTACTGCTTGACCACCACTCCGGCTGCCCACTTCCCTTTCCGTGG
>NZ_JAWDHA010000036.1:0-39150 GCF_034190895.1 Virgibacillus sp. M23
TTAGTTGAGGCCGTGCCCGCGGAAAGCGAAGTAATTAGTCGGAGCATTGCCAATATACATCTAACATTTCAAAATAACTACTTGGCTTAACGCAGTCATTGCACTGATTTTATACTTTCTTAACTTACAAGGAAAAGCTCAAAAGCATCGTTGTATGTAAATATTTGGTGACGTGAGTGCTTGTGCAGCGTTAAGGAAAACGATTCAGAAAGAGTTGGTTCGCCTCTGAGTTTGCCTAGTACTTTTTCTCCTTAGTGGAAGCTCTGTATATTCCCTTCGCTGCATGAAGCTTACCATAACCACAACAAATAGCTTAGAACCCATAAAAGCCAAACTGATTGAAGTTCGGCTTTTACTTTATTGCTCTAAGACAGATTGACTATGGTTGATAAATGAAAAAAATCAGTAAAGTTAGTTAACTTGAGATAAAATAATCCTTATAATAATAGATTGTCACGATAACTGAAATCACCAAATAACCAACTGCGGTATAAAAAACGATAGAGGGGGTAAATTGCTTTTTCTCCTCTTCCATTTTCATTCCTGTCTGCGATTGAACACTCATCCGCACCAGATTTGTAGTATACCCCCCTGATGAAGTAAAGAACCAAATAATCACAACAAATACTAATCCAATCAAAAAGGAAAATTCAATCCATTCAGCATCAAACATAGAAGCAATTCCCCAATTCGCACCGAAGATCACACATAATGTTATAATAATCAAGCCTATATTTTTCACCGTTATCCTCCCATATCATAGCTTTATTTGTTTATACGAATAATTATCTAAAAAGTTTCACAATTAATGTAATTAGTTGTTAGGATCAATTTAATGAATAAATATGCTTATACTTGATCCATATAAGGGATTAGATAACGTAAATAAATATATATGGTTGCAATAATAAGCGAGATAATGACTAACGGGAACCCATATAATAAAAAGCGAATAAATGGTATTTTTTGTTTAGCACCTTCAGCTAATCCTGCAACAACTACATTGGCGGAAGCACCTACAAGTGTTGCATTACCTCCCAGACATGCTCCTAATGCTAGTGACCACCATATTGGATCTAGATAAACCATTCCATAACTCTCAAATTCTTGAACAACCGGTATCATAGCCGCTACAAACGGAATATTGTCAACCACACCAGAAAATAATCCTGATATCCATAGGATTAGTAATGTAGTTTTTACATAATCGCCATCCGTTGAAACGACAATTGCTCTTGCTAATTCATCTATAACCCCTACCTCTTCCAGACCACCAACAAGTGTAAACAAACCAATAAAGAAGAAGAGTGTTACCCATTCCACTTTTTCAAAAATTTGCTCTGTAGCTAGCTCCTTCTCTGTAAGAAGCAATAATAATATCGCTCCAGATAAAGCAATTGCTGTTAATTCAACATGAAGAAATGCATGAAATAAAAACCCGGAAATCGTTAGTATAAGAACTGTGATCGATTGATAAAGCATTGGTGTTTTATTCAAATACGATGCCGCATTAATCTTTACTAATTCTTCAATTTCTATTGACTTTCGTTTTAATGTATTTCGAAACAAAAAAGAAACCAATACTAACATAATGACAAACAGTATGATTGCAACTGGAGCGACATGAATGAGAAAAGAAGAGAAGGTTAAGTGCTCAACTGCTTGTCCAATCATAATGTTTGGTGGATCACCTATCAATGTTGCTGCACCACCTATGTTAGAGCTAAATATAATTGTAACAAGATATGGAAACGCAGGAAGTTTCAATAGTTTAGTGATTTTAAGGATAATAGGCACAAAAATTAATACAGTCGTTACATTATCTAACATAGCTGAACCTATTCCAGTTAGTATGCTAGCTCCAATTAGCAATGGAATTGGCGCTCCTTTTACGCGCTGAGCAAATCGAATCGCAATATAAGAGAATAGACCGGTCTTCTCTGTAATTGCAATCAATACCATCATTGAAAATAAAAGAGCAATCGTATTCCAGTCAATATAATCGACAAGCATTTTTTCCGTTGTATATATACCTGTAAGTAATAATAATGTTCCACCAGTCATTGTTACAACAGCACGATTCACCTTTTCAGTCATGATAAATATATAACAAATAATAAATATGATTGTAGCAAGAATAATTTCCATCTTACACCTGCTTTCCTTTCTTCCACTTTTACACGCCTTAATACACTATATGTTAGAAAATAACAAAATATTTTTCGTCTATTATTTTTTGTTTATGAATACGATTAATTAAGTGGACAATCTTGAAAGGAGAGATCAGGGTGCACAAACAACATGTTACAGCATTATTATACGGATGGATTACCGTATTAGGCTTAATACTGGTAGCTAGCTTTATTTTGGCTTTATTACTTCGATTTACCTCATTTAATGAACCTACGTTATCGTGGGTTACTCTCATTATTGGTTTGCTCTCGCTCTTTATTGGTGGGATGGCTGCCGGAATGAAAGGAAAGGAAAAAGGATGGATGATCGGATCTGTCACCGGTGTTGGTTTCACGCTATTCATTTTTCTAGTTCAATACTTAGGCTATCAACAAGGATTTACATTAGAACAGTCGCTACATCATATGGGGTATATTGCAGCAGCTTTGCTCGGTGGGTCGGTTGGTGTTAATATCGTTGGACCACAGCCAACTGAAAACTAATTTCGTTGAGACAAGTACATCCGTTTTGATAATAAGTCCAAGCGGATTTACTTTTGCCATTATCCTGTCGCATGAATGCTGTTGTCTTTAATAACAGGCATTATAAACAATCCATTTTTCAAGAAACGGCTTATATCTAAGCTTAAAAAGAATACTTCCCGATAAGTAAAGGACAGCACACCAAACATTTATCACGGTGTGCTGTCCTTTATATTATGTATCCATTTTACTTTCTACATTTCTCATGGTATAAGCAACAGACACTTTGTCTATTGCTTACCCGACGAGTTTATAGGCTAGTCTTATTGTTTTACTTCACGAATCGCAGAACGGTCATACGTAAGCTTTGAACCGTCACCGCCTTGTATAACTACTGTGTTTTCATCCATAGCGTGAATCTCACCATGAAAGCCACCAATTGTAATTACCGTGTCTCCCTTTTGTAAGTCTGACTGCATTTGTCTCACTTGCTTTTGACGTTTTTGCTGAGGACGTATTAGCAAGAAGTAGAAAATAACAAACATCAGGATAATAGGTAATAAAGAAACAAGCATTTCCATTATTGAATTCCTCCTTTCAAATTATTAGAAATTCCTTGCGTCGGGTTTATTGAAACCGTATTGTTCAAAGAATTCTTCTTTAAATGAGCCAAGTCGATCTTCGCTTATAGCTGTTCGTACTTGCTTCATTAATTTTAACAGAAAATAGAGATTATGATAAGTAGTAAGCCTAAATCCGAATGTTTCATTACACTTAATTAAATGTCGGATATAAGCGCGCGTATAATTTTTACACACATGGCAATCACAATTTTCATCAATTGGATTAAAATCACGTGCATACTTCGCATTTCTTACTACTAATCGTCCATTTGACGTCATGCAGGTCCCATTTCTAGCAATTCTCGTAGGGAGCACACAATCAAACATGTCAATTCCTCGTAACGCACCATCAATTAAAGAGTCTGGAGATCCAACCCCCATTAAATACCTAGGTTTATTAGTTGGCATTAATGGTGTAGTAAACTCAAGCACCCGATTCATTACGTCCTTCGGTTCCCCAACAGATAACCCACCTATAGCATAGCCTGGGAAATCAAGTGAAACAAGATCTTCCGCACTTTGTCTACGCAGACCTTCATACTCTCCACCCTGAATAATACCAAATAATCCTTGATCCTTTTTTCGTTGATGTGCAGCTAGACATCTCTCTGCCCATCGGGAGGTTCGCTCCACAGAATCCTTCATATAACTGTGCTCCGCAGGATATGGTGGACATTCATCAAACGCCATCATTATATCAGAACCAAGGTCATTTTGTATATTTATAGCCTTCTCAGGTGATAAAAAGAGTTTCTCACCACTTAAATGATTGCGAAAATGAACACCCTCTTCTGTGATTTTACGCATATCACTCAAGCTAAAAACTTGAAATCCACCAGAATCGGTTAGGATTGCTCCATCCCAATTCATAAAGCGATGTAGTCCCCCTGCTTCCTTTACAATATCATGACCAGGACGAAGCCATAGATGATACGTATTTGATAAAATGATATTTGCATTCATATCTTTTAATTCTTCTGGGCTCATTGTCTTAACAGTTGCTAATGTTCCAACAGGCATAAAGGCTGGTGTATCAAATGATCCATGTGGTGTATGGACTCGTCCAAGTCTAGCACCTGTTTGTTTACAAGTTTTAATTAATTCATATGTGATAGGTGTCATATAATATTCTTCCTTTTAGTTTATATAATTAACATGGCATCACCAAAGCTAAAAAATCGATATCTTTGATCTACCGCTTCTTGGTATGCTTTTAAGACTTTATTTTTATCGGCAAATGCGCTAATCAGCATAATTAGCGTAGATTTTGGCAAATGAAAGTTTGTAATTAAACCATTTATGGCTTTAAATTCATAAGGTGGATATATAAATATATCTGTCCACCCACTTGTTTCCGTGAATACACCACTGTTATCTCTAGCAATTGTTTCTAATGTTCTTGTAGAGGTAGTACCAACGGAAATAATTCTTCCGTTACTTTCTTTTACATGATTAAGAATATCTGCTGTTTCTTTAGTCATATGATAAAACTCAGCATGCATTTTATGTTCTTCAACATTATCTACGCTAACTGGTCGGAAAGTACCTAACCCTACGTGTAAGGTAATAAAAGTTATAATAACTCCCATTTCTTGCAACTCATCTAACAATTCTTTTGTAAAATGTAATCCTGCCGTTGGTGCAGCAGCTGATCCTTCCTCCTTTGCGTACACAGTCTGATACCTTTCCTTCTCCTGATCTGGCAATTGTTCTTTAATATATGGCGGCAAGGGCATTTCTCCTAAGCCCTCCAGTACTTCATAGAAGATCCCCTCATAGGTAAATTCAACAATTCGGCCACCATGATCCTTTAATCCCGTACACGTAGCTTTCAGTTGTCCGTCACCAAAAATGATCTCCGTTCCTATTTTTACTTTTTTAGCTGGCTTTGCCAGTACTTCCCAAGCATCGTTATCTGTTTGATGTAATAGCAAAATTTCTACACTTGCTCCAGTCTCTTCTTTCATACCATGTAAACGTGCAGGCAGTACTCGTGTATCATTTAATACCAAGCAATCTCCTTTTTTAAAATAGTTTTTGATATCTATAAACTGTTGATGCTCTATATCTCCACTTTGCCTATCTAATACCAGTAGCCTTGAAGCTGATCGATCTTTCAATGGTGTCTGTGCTATCAGTTCTTCTGGTAAATCAAAATCAAACTCATCAATATTCATCCTTAATCTCCTTACCTATGTTTAGCGAAACTTGCCAAAGATGTAAAATAAAAGTGTTAGTATAATACTGACTGCTATAGAAGTTACGATTGGGAAATGAAAAACAAAATTCCCCTTTTTAATCGTAATATCACCTGGTAATTTACCAATAATGGTCCAAATAATTCCAATGACAAGGAAGAGTAAACCAAGCAGAATAAATAGTTTACCGATGTTCATTTTCATCCGCTACCTTCAGACCAAAGTGTTCGTAAGCCTTTGGTGTTGCGACTCTTCCCCGAGGAGTTCGCTGAATGAAACCAATTTGTAATAAGTATGGCTCATATACATCTTCAATCGTTTGTGATTCTTCTCCAATTGTTGCAGCAATTGTATCTAAGCCTACTGGTCCTCCTTGAAAGCTATGAATGATTCCCTTTAAAAGCTTATGATCAATATGATCTAATCCTTCTTTGTCTACTTGTAGCATTTCTAAAGCTTCACCTGTCGTATCAATGCTAATTTCCTCTTCCCCTTTAACTTGGGAAATATCACGGATTCGCTTTAGTAAGCGATTAGCAATCCTCGGCGTTCCTCTAGAACGTCGAGCAACTTCAACAGCTGCGGCTTGCGATATGGATGTGTTAAATATTTCAGCTGTTCGTTCAATAATTGCACACAGATCCTTTGCCTCGTAAAATTCAAGTCTACTTAATACACCAAAACGGTCGCGTAACGGTGCGGATAATAGCCCAGCTCTAGTCGTAGCTCCGACTAACGTAAAAGGAGGTAAATCAATTCTTACAGAACGAGCACTTGGTCCAGTTCCAATAACAATATCGAGAAAAAAATCTTCCATGGCAGGATATAATACTTCCTCGACAGAGCGAGGAAGTCGGTGAATTTCATCGATAAACAATACGTCCCCAGGTTCTAATGATGATAATATAGCAGCAAGATCTCCTGCCCGTTCAATTGCTGGTCCAGATGTGGATCGAAATTGAACACCCATCTCATTTGCGATGATAGCAGCAAGCGTTGTCTTTCCCAACCCTGGTGGTCCATATAGTAGTACATGATCGAGAGGCTCTTCTCGCATCTTTGCAGCTTGAATAAATATACTTAAATTTTCCTTTACTTTCTGCTGACCAATATACTGTGATAACGTAGTTGGACGAAGATTCAGCTCGACAGAGGAATCTTCCTCTTGAAACTCTCCAGTGACTACACGTTCTTCCATTATTATCTCCCTCCTCTACTATTTCATTAGTAATCCCAAAGCTTTTCGGATTAATTCGTCTGTATTCAACGTATTTTCTTTTTGTAATGTTGGTATAACCGTTTTTATTTCTTTTTCTGTATACCCCAGTGCTTTCAAAGCTTCCTGTGCTTCTTGTACAAGCATTTCATTCTTATTTTGCTTGAAGGCCGACTCGGTTGCAGAGCTATAATCGACAGCAACCGTTAACTTTCCTTTTAAGTCCAAAATAATTTGACGCGCCGTTTTCTTACCGATTCCTGGAAAGCTGGTTAAAAATGCATCGTCTTCTCTTTCGATTGCAGCTGCAAATCCAGCCACATCAACCGAAGCTAAAATCGCTAATGCACCTTTTGGTCCAATTCCTGACACCGAGATTAGCTTAGTAAATAGATATTTCTCTTCTTCGTTCTTAAACCCATATAATAATTGTGTATCTTCTCGAACATGATGATATGTATAAACAAATACTTCATTATGTTCAAAAGACTGAAATACAAAAGGATTCGCACATATGATCTCGTAACCAACCCCTTGAACATCAACAATTATTGAATCATCTTGTATATATGTAAGTATTCCTTTAATATAAGCTATCATTTATCCTACTCCTTCTCTTCATTCATTTTATCATAAGTAGCTATAAATGAATAAACTTCTATTCCTTCGTAAAGAAATAGAAGTTTTAATTCTTAGTCTGTAACTTCCAGATTATGATGAATGTCTTGAACATCTTCATTTTCTTCTAACGTTTCAATTAGATTTAACATATTTGATTCATCATTCTCTGCTAAAGAGCTGTATGTCTGCGGAATTAATGTTACTTCGGAATCAGCAATTTGAAAGCCCGATTCCTGCAAATGAGCAACAACAGCTTGGAATTCTTCTGGAGATGTAAATATTTCGTAAGCATCTTCTTCGCTACTTATATCTTCAGCTCCTCCTTCTAATGCTTCCAGTGTTAATTCATCCTCATCAATCGATCCGTCTTCATTCGAGATAACAATATACCCTTTACGATCAAACATAAATGACACACTACCATTTTCTCCTAGGTTACCATTATGCTTTTTAAAAGCATGACGTATATCTGCTGCTGTTCTGTTTTTATTATCTGTTAATACATTGACAATGACCGCTACTCCACCAGGGCCATAGCCTTCATATGTGATCTCTTCAAAACTAGCACCATCTAAAGTACCTGTAGCTTTTTTAATTGCTCGATCTATATTATCATTCGGCATATTATCTGCTTTTGCTTTATCTACTGCTAACCGAAGACTAGCATTCGTTGACAGATCACCGCCACCCTGTTTAGCAGCCGTATAAATATCTTTTGCATGACGCATAAAGATTTTTCCTTTTTTTGCGTCTTGTGCATTTTTACGTCTTTGAATATTTTTCCATTTAGAATGACCAGCCATGAGGACATTCTCCTCTCTAGAATTTTCCTTTATTACTATAACAAAAAAATAGGCTTTCTTAAAGGTTTTGACAAAAGAAAAAGGTGGAGACAAAACACAACTTCATTACTCAAAATATGAATAATCATGTTATTAACAGGAATATCATCGATGTACCATGAAAATATACTTGCTTTCCGCGAGCACGGACTCAGCTAACTTGGTAAAGAAAAACACGTTACCAAGTGAGTCTTCTGACTCGTGCTGTTCCCGCTAGATAAGGAAGGCTTCGTTAGCGATACATCACACACTGAAAAAGCGTTCTTCTTTTCAAGGATATTTCAGTTGCTATATTAATTATTCTAAGAACTAAAGCGCAAGCGCCAATTTAGAAACGTAGGGCGATTCGTGAAGTCACCTCGTTTCTGGCCGCTGGATCTGGACGTGGCTCAACACGCCCATCTATATACTCGGTGACAACCTTCCCTTTAAATTCTTCACTATATTTAGCCACAAAAACACGCCCTGAAATTAGATTTTTTACTCTAACTTCAGGGGGTCGGTACCTTATTGTTCTTTTTTTATTGCTTCTTAATTACGTTTGTCTCAGCCTCAATTATTATTGTTAATAAATTCATTGATATATTGTTCAATTTTATCTCCATTATTTTTGGCCTTCAGCCTTGCATCGAGGTTTTTCATACGATCCCAATGGATATCATCTGTATATACAATAATCTGTTTATCCGTATTTGGCACTAGCTTTTTTACTTCTTTTTTAATTTGCTGGACAGAATCTTTTTGTTTGGCATGCGCTTGTAAAATCACACCAACAATAATGCGATCGTCCGTTGACGCCACCTGCGCTTGTACAATTTCACGTTTATTTTGCAGCGTTTCTGCAATCATTTGCGCTTCTTCATTCGTAAATACATCAGTGTACCCATTTTTATTGTTTGCATCATTTGCTTTATCTTGGTGAGTCTGCGGATATCCACCTTTTTCTCCAATAGTCTGGTCACGGACATGTAAACGTTCTTTTTTCTCTTGATTCGTCTCATAGTGAATAGGCTGTGTATTTTTTCTATCTATTTCTCGCTGCGCATCTTCGTTTGCACCATTGTCATTCGCACAAGCAACCATCGTGAAAAAAGCAGCTATTATAAATGCTTTCTTTGTCCACATAGGAATACCTCCCTTATTAATAGTTTGGATAAGGAAGGTATTTTTACACAGTTAATTTAAGGAAAAATTACTAATTTCTTTTGAATTGTGGTAACGGATCCCTTTTATGAGCTGTTCGTTTATGCATAGCTAAAATAGTTGATTTATCTTGTTCAGGAATAGACTCACCTTTGATAAAAGCATCAATCTTGGCATAGGAAGTACCCATCTCTTTCTCATCTGTTTGACCTTCCCATAAATCTGCACTCGGTTGCTTATCAAGCACTGATTGAGGAATACCTAGATATGCTGCTAATTCCTTCACTTCCCCCTTCGTAAATTCAACGATTGGTAAAATATCGACACCACCATCACCATATTTTGTAAAATAGCCTGTATACCATTCTGCTGCGTTATCCGTTCCAACGACAAGATAATTATGATGTGTTGCGACAGTGTACAATGTACTCATACGTAACCTAGCACTTAAATTGGCTTGAGCAAGCCGGGTATTGTCTTCTTGATATGTCTTATTTTCCTTCAATTCTTTTTTGATATTACAATACATTGCTTCACGAGCTTCCGTTAAATCTACTGTGATAGAGTTTAAATTACAGCTTTCCGTAACTGCTCTAGCATCCTGCATATTCACTTCACTTGTATTAATTGGCATAAGTACTCCTAAGGAATTATTAGGACAAGCACGTTTAATTAAATGCGCAACAACAGCTGAATCAATCCCACCACTAATTCCTACTAATAATCCGTCTACACCTGCAGATTTTACTTGGTCACGTAGCCATTCAACTATTTGATTCACTTCTTTTTCCATTCGTATCGCTCCTTGCTAAATTGATCCTCCATATTTATTTTAGCATTATTTTCATATCATTGAAAAAATATTGTCGCTTCTCCCAAGAATCTTGCATGCGAACAAGTTCGGATATCGGATTATCATTTTTATTTCTCTTTAGAAAATGAAGCCATTCACGCATCATATCTACTGGTATACAAATCGCATTCAACCATGCTTTCTGATCCTGCTGAGCTATCATTTCGTATGCCAACAATTTATTTATATCCCAATTTAGATAGGGTAAAAACCGCTGACCAAGCTGAATATAATCATACAACGGTGCTGTATTTTGTAGTAAATCAAAGTCAATTAATGTTGTATGCTGATTATTATTATTGATAAAATTATGTCCTGCGACGTCACCATGAATCCAGAGACCTTTATGCTTAGCATCCTCTTCGTAAATCTGCCAAGGAAATTGGGTAATGCGCTTTAAGTGAAGCGTTGTTGTCTTCACGATATCCGTATAAAGTTCCCTATAATTGTATGCTTCAAATATGGGCTTCGTTTCTTTAAATAAATGGAACCGGTGGTACCACCGATGTAAATAAGGTGTAGTATTTAAATATCTTGAATTCACATGAATATTACGTGCTGTTTTATGAAATTGTTTCAAACAATAAACCGCTTTTATTCGATCCTGCTCATTTTTGTAATGTAACTTTTCGCCAATAATGTATGCTGCTATGGTCCAAACTCCTTCATCTTCTTCAAGGTATAGCTTGCCATTTGGGAAATGAGAAAACGAATTAATGAACGGACTATTAACTTTTTCAAAAAACCCCCATTGCTTTAAAACGTTCCCTTTGTTAGAATGCTTTTTTAAAATTAGCTTCTGATTACTAGTTTTAACAAGGTATACTGTAGATTTTTTTATTTTCTGAATAGCTTTAACTTCTATACCACCTACTTGGGACAAAAAAGAAGAGAGACGATAATAACTTTCGTCTCTTCTAATTTTTCTATTCACCTTGAGAATTTCCATTAGCGGACTGGTTATTTAGATTTGCATAAGGCATATAACCAGGTGGCATTGGATGAGGAGACTGGTACATTTCTTGCCCTAAAGGTGGATAAAGGTTAGGTGATTGACTAGTTGGTTGCTGTGATTGTGGCGGGACTTGATACTCTGGATTCCTATACATTTCGTGAGAACCTGAACCACCACATCCACAATCTTTGTCTTGGCCGTACATTGCACCCTGTACTTGTGGCATTGGGTAACCGTGGTGTGGCGCGCCGTAATATCCCTGTGGAGCTGGCCCCATCATTTGAAATGGTACTGGTGGATAACAAGGATCCATCACATAACAGCATAATGGCACCATAGGTACCTGCGGTTGAGGCATTGGTTTTACATGAGGTTTTTCTTTTTTAGGCTCCTCTTTCTTAGCAGGCTTTGGCTCAGGTTGCTTTGGCATATGCATTTGTGGAAAATTAATAGTCGTGTAATTTTGGAATTCTTGCTCCATAACCGGCATCTGCATCATTGGTTGAGCCGGCATAGGTGGCATTTGATGTACAGGCATTTCTGGCTTCATCATTTTTTGTTTCTCCTTATCATCTTCTTTTATAACAGGTAACGGCTTTGGAGAAACATCTTTATACGGTGTTTTCACTTGTTCTTTTGGCTTATGCTGCATTTGTGTCTGCTTCACAGCTTTGGTGGATCCTGGAATTTTTATCTTCATCCCAGGCATAATCATATCAGGACTAGAAATTTGGCTGTTAAGCTGTTTTAGCTCTTCAAAATCTACTCCATATTGCTGGGAAATTTCCCAAAGTGTATCCCCTTTTTGTACGATGTGTATCTTCAAAATTAATCAAACTCCTTTCATTTCATATCTGGGCTAATTACTCTATACCAACATATGCAACAAAAGTTTAAATGTTGATTAATTTAACTAGCTATTATAACAGTCGTTCACCGAAGAGCTCATATAACTGCAATGAACATAAAAATAGCCACCCAACTATAAAAGCAGGTAGCTATTTTTATAAAAAGCAGATGGTCATAAGAAAACATAGGTCCGATCGTTACAACGTCAAATGATGCGTAACTTTACAGCTACCTTATACATCCATTTGATAAACCGGATAAGTTCCAAGCATAGTTACCTTGCAACCCAATGCTTCTAATTCACCTCGAACGCCTGGAAAAAGAACATCATCATACGGTTGGTTCACGTCAATAATGAAAAAATAATTTCCAAGACCTGTTTTCATTGGTCTAGATTCAATCTTGGAAAGATTCATCTTTCGCCATGAAAATGCAGACAATACCTGATGAAGCGCACCAGCATAATCACTAGGCAGTGTAATTAATAGCGTCGTTTTTTCTGACTGTACGGAATGATTAATATGAACAGACGCTTTATTTTTACTTAATACGGCAAACCTTGTGTGATTGTTTGGAAAATCATGAATATCTTCCTGAATCATACGAAGTCCATACGTTTTTGCAGCTAGTTTATTACCTATAGCCGCGATTGGTTTATTAGTTTCACTAACCATTTGTGCAGCTTTACCAGTTGAAGACGTATAGCACAGCCTGGCTTGACTTAAATGCTTATGAAGATATTGATGACATTGAGCAATTGCATGACTGTGTGAATGTACCTCTTCTACGTCTGTTAAAGCACCTGAAAAATCAGGAGAGACAAGGAGATGCTGTTGAATTGGCACAACGATTTCCGACATAATCGGGATTCTTACTTGGTGTACCAAGTAATCAACAGTCAACTGTACTGTACCTTCAATAGCATTTTCTAAAGGCACAACTCCGACATCAATTTCATCTGCTTCTACGGCATCAATACATTCTGGTATCGTATCAAAACTATGCTTCGTTTCCCCATTAAAAGCTGTATCAACCGCTAATTTTGTAAACGTCCCTTTTGGTCCTAAATAACCTATCTTTGCTGTCAAACCGTTATCCCCCTTAATGCTCCCATTTCACCAGATATTCACTACTTGCCTTTAATTATTTTTATATTTTTGTTTTACTCAATAAATTCGAATTCAAAATCCAATAATCGAATGGTATCTCCATCCTCTGCACCACGTTTTCGTAAAGCATCATCTACACCCATTCCACGCAATTGTCTAGAAAAGCGTTGAACTGCTTCGTCACGTGTAAAGTCTGTCATCTTAAATAACTTCTCAATCTTTGCTCCAGACAATACGTAAGCACCATCATCATCTCTCGTAATCTTAAAAGGCGCATCTTCCTGATGATAACGATATACGACTTTCTCCTCTTCTCGGCTTTCATCCTCTTCCTCAACAATTTTTGGAGTGGTCTCCAATATATCTGCTATTGCAAATAAAATATCTCTTAGCCCTGCTTTCGTAAGCGCAGATATTTCATAAATCGGATATGTTCCATTTAAAGCTTGTTTAAATTTTTCTAAGTTGTCTACTGCACCAGGCATGTCCATTTTATTTGCAGCAATAATTTGCGGGCGCTGCATGAGTTTTTGATCATATTCTTGCAGTTCTTCATTTATCTTTACAAAGTCCTGATATGGGTCTCTCCCCTCAGTTGCTGCCATATCAATCACATGAACAATTACTCGTGTTCGTTCCACATGCCTTAAAAATTGATGCCCTAATCCAATCCCTTCATGAGCACCTTCAATTAATCCTGGTAGGTCAGCCATGACGAAACTTCGCTGATCACTCGTTTCAACGACACCAAGATTTGGTGCAAGTGTCGTAAAATGATAATCAGCTATTTTTGGCTTTGCAGCACTTACAACGGATAGAAAGGTGGATTTACCTACACTTGGGAAACCAACTAACCCTACATCTGCTATCAGCTTTAACTCCACTCGAATTGTACGCTCTTGTCCAGGCTCACCATTTTCAGCCATATCTGGAGCTGGGTTACGAGGGGTTGCAAACCTTGAATTCCCCCTTCCACCTCTACCTCCTTTAACGATTACAGCCTGCTGATTATGAACGGTTAGATCAGCTATCACTTCATCTGTTTCTTCATCCGTTACCGTTGTACCCGGTGGGACAGGAACTATCAACGGTTCTGCATTCCGACCATGCTGATTTTTACTCATACCGTTCTCCCCACGTTTTCCTTTAAAATGACGATTGTAGCGAAAGTCCATCAAGGTATTTAATCCTTCATCAACTTTAAAAATGATATCTGCTCCATTTCCGCCATCTCCTCCAGCTGGTCCACCTTTTGGAACATACTTTTCTCTTCGGTACGCAACTAAACCATTGCCTCCATCCCCAGCCTTAACATAAACACTAACCTGATCGACAAACATCTTTTCACCTCATTCAATGACATGGTACAGAGAAGCTACACTGCAACCACTCATCTTTGTATAAAGTCGTCATAGCATACTTAGCCTCCATGCGCCTTATCTCTTCAATTAACAGTTCTCTTTTTTCCTCTAGATCGCTGATCATGAACCTAATTTCTAATTTATCATTTTGTATTGCTTGTATGTGTAGCTCAATAGTTATTAATTCAAGTCCTTCATTCATAGATTGTATCAACTTAACGATTTTTTTACATTGGCTCGTTAACTGCTTATCTGATTCATGAATATCCTTATTTTCTGTATGTATATGGTACACTAATCGCACGTCTTCATACATATGCTGGAATTGAATTATCCATAAAAAGAATTCATTTCCTTGAAGATGCATTAACTTCCGCTCTTGTTGATAAAGAGAGATTGTATCATTCGTTTTCTTCTTTACTTTTTCTATTTTCCCCATCGAAGCATAGCCATGAATTACTTGTAAATGGTTCATTAAGTCATGTCTATAATGCTGCAGAAGTTCCATAACATCCCTATCTTTCATGTTTCACCCTCCCATTTGTTGAAAAGTATAGCAGAAAAAGATAGAAAGGTCATTATGCTTTTAAATACAAGAAAATTTTAAATTCAAAAAAACTCCAGCCAACGAACTGGCTGGAGTTTTTCTTCTACCTTATGCTTCTTGAGCAACAGGGTATACACTTACTTTTTTACGGTTACGACCATAACGTTCAAATTTTACAACGCCATCAATTTTAGAGAAAAGTGTATCATCCCCACCACGACCAACGTTTTCACCTGGATAAATCTTCGTTCCACGTTGACGGTAAAGAATTGATCCACCAGTTACAAATTGACCATCGGCACGCTTTGAACCTAGGCGTTTTGATTCTGAATCACGACCGTTTTTTGTACTACCTGCACCTTTTTTCTGTGAGAAAAATTGCAAATCCAGACGTAACATAGCTATGCACCTCCTTATTTACTTTCAATCTGTATAAAATCACTATATTCTTGTTCAATCGAAGTTAACGAGATAATCATACCTTCAAATAATAACTGAATCTGTTCCATTTTTTCTTCCGAAATGGAAGCAGGTATGGTTACATGAAGATAACCACCATCTTGACCTTGTTCAATGATAAGGTCTACTTCGCATAAAGTCATAACCGCATTAATCGTTCCAATTGATACAGCTGATACTCCTGCACAAACAAGATCATAGCCATAAGGACCACTATCAGCATGTCCAGAAAGTTCAAACGCTGTAATGCGCTCATTTGTACGAAATACAGTTACTCGAATCATCAGCAAATTCCTTATGCGTTAATTTTGTCAATTACCAATTTCGTATACGGCTGACGATGGCCTTGTTTACGATGGTAATTCTTTTTTGGTTTATATTTGAATACAGTTACTTTCTTTTGACGACCGTGCTTTGCAACTTTTGCAGTGACTGTCGCACCTTCAACATATGGTGCTCCAACTTTCACGTCATCTCCACCTACGAAAAGAACTTTTTCAAACGTAACAGCTTCATCCTGTTCAGCAGCAACTTTTTCAATGTAGATTTCTTGACCTTCTTCTACTTTGATTTGTTTACCACCTGTTTCAATAATAGCGTACATACTTCTTGCACCTCCTTGATTAACTCAGACTCGCCATACAGGTACTCAACGAAGAGTTTACAACCTGTTCTGCGCGGTTGTAGCACTGGTGCTACGATGAATAACGTATTAATGCTATCATGATAGCTTGTTATTTGTCAAGGAGGCAGAGACAATTTTTGTGTCAATGTAATAGAATATAAGCGATTAAATCGATTATTTCCAAAACAAAGCGATTACTACAATAGAAAATATAATACCAATTAATATAATTAGCGCATTACCTATAATACCTATCTTTTTATAAATGCTTCTTTCACCAAAAAAGGCGACAATAAGACCTAGAGTGGACGCTATTATACCAATAAGCAAGAAATTAGCAATCCCAAATAAAAAAGAAAAATAGGCTGCTAATCCAACTACAAACAAGTAAGTTGAAACCCTACTTAAAACCATTTTCATATCTGTTCTCCTTACAACTTTGTTAATGTCTACTTCGGTTATATCCATACATCATTCTCAGCAGTATATGGTGAAACTGTTTCTCCAGTATTTATAACACCCTTGGGCTCAACAATCATTACATGACATTCCTCTGAAGCAAATGGTTTATGTTCGACACCTCTTGGTATAACGTACATTTCTCCCTTACTAAGATGGACTTCTCCATCACGGAAAGCTATTTTCATCTCACCATCTATGACAATAAACACTTCATCTGTTTCTTTGTGATCATGCCATATAAAATCACCTATGATTTTTACTAGCTTAAACTGATAGTCATTCATCTCAGAAATCACTTTTGGGGACCAATAATCGTTAAACTTTGTCAATTTTTCTTTTATGTTTATTGCTTGATCCATATCACACCTCCTTAGGAGCACAATCTTTATAGAAAAGTAGGTCGTTTTAATGTTTAAACTACGATAACAATTGAACTTCTAAAGCAAACTGTTGAATTCTCTTTTGTCACCACTTAACATTCCATTCTACTTAATGATCGATGATTTTTTAAATATAAAGTGAAACTTCCATCCGTAAGGAGGTTTGTTTATCCCCACGATGGTTAGCACCACAAGGGTTTGACCTAAAGGCCTCTGAACCAATCGGACATTAACTAGCAGTTGATCCCTACTTATCAATAATGGTTTCGTTTTATTGCTTGTAGTGGAGTCTTACTGCCAGTTATATGTGGGATAGATCACTTACAGAGCAAGAAAACGCTCATTTTAATAATTGATCAAGTAGGGCCTGTGATTTTAATCCTTCCTCCCCATCAACTACCGGTTGTTCATCTTGGCGGACGCAATCTATAAAATGACTTACTGCATCCTCAAACCCTCTTTGTTTTACGATGGATTCCCAAGATGATGCACTAGTAGTAGTCACGGCATTTTCTTTTTCAACTTCTGTCACATTCATATTCTTAACACGTATAATTGCTCCATCTACTATAAGCTCAATTTTCTCTAAATTTGTACCTGCACTCCTATGCATTGCTGTCGTCATTGGTTGATTACCAGATTTAAATAGGTGTTGCGTATAGAGAAGCTGGTTTTCCCTATTCACCTGAATATCTCCGTATAATACCTCTAATCGATCAGAGCCAAGCCATCGTACTGTGTCGACTACGTGAAGATAATCATCGAGCATAGTAAATTCAACATTTCCAGGACCAATACTGTTCAATCTGTGCTTTTCGACTCGGATCGAAGCTGCATCCGTTGCGAGCTCTTTTATGGCTACATACATTGGTGCAAAACGACGATTAAATCCAACCATTAGCTTTCTATTATACTTCTTACTTAATTCAACTAATTTCTCAGCTTCCGTCATTGATACTGCTAATGGTTTATCAACATAAACATCTACACCATTAGATAATAACGCAGATACAACCTCATAATGCGAATCTGTAGAGCTATGCACTAACACAGCATCGCATTGATTTGCCAGTTCTGCCATACGATGAAAATCACCAATACGATACTGACCACAGATTTGCTTTCGTTTTTGTTTATTGGGAGAAAATGCACCAACAAATGACCAATCCGTTTCTTTTGCAAGAATTGGTAAATATGCTTTCTGGGCTATAGATCCTAAACCTACCATTCCAATTCGTGGATTATTCAAAAAAACACCTTCATTACAATTTATTTAATACTGCATTAGTTTAACATAATCTCAGCCTTTAGTTTTTCTAAAATCAAGATTTTTCTTATTTAAAGCATAATGAATTTACACGTGAACAGTTGATCAAATCAAAATTGTATTGTACTGGTAATACTCCTTCAAAGAAATTCTCTAATCACTATTATTTTCTGTCTAAATGACTATACTTCTTTCTTGCTAGAAATTTCAATATTTTCTAATGCTTGTGTGGCCAGTCGATCTGCCTCATTATTATTCTTTCGTGGAATAAGTTCATATTGTGGTTCAATAGATTGATACGTTAATTTTGTTTCAATACGACCAGCCCAGCCAGATAGTGTCTTTTCGTAGCATGGCCATTCACCCTTTAACTGATTAATTACAACTTGTGAATCTCCTCTAACGGTTATCTGTAAATGTTGGGCGTCGAGTGACTCCAATTCCTTTAATGCAAAATGAAGTGCGGCATACTCGGCTTCATTGTTTGAATCGAGTTCTCCAACAGTTGCATTTTTTCGAATTCGAAAGGATTTCCCATTCTGTTGATAATAAATCACACATCCCAGACCAGATTTCTTTCTTTGCTGATCAAACCCTCCATCAAAGTAAATGTAAACATCGTGTGGCTCTTCTTCTATCTCTTCAAAATAACGTTTCAATTCCTTTTGTGACCAAGCAATATCTTGGGTATCTATAAATGTTAATTGTTTCACTCGTCCAGTTTTTTCCATGTCGTCTACAAGTAATAAAGCGTCTAATGCTTTCATTTCTTCTGACTGAAAGCTAGTATTAGCTCCCATAGGTGTTTGATAGGTAAATTGTATTCTGACTTTCATAATAATTAATCCCTCTCGTATAGTATATTTGGGCATTAAATGTAATACGTTCACTGAAGAAGTAGCATCTTCCGTACTTAGTAAAGCGATGATGGATCTCTTCTCTTTTAACATACTACCGCAGGTATTATTTTTTTATAACGAGTTCAATCCTAGTATAACCTATTTCATATTTCTTACTGATAGCTTTTGTTTGTGAAAAAATCATGATTTCCATACAATAGACCTATAGCCTACATTGTAATTGAATTCGAAATTTGTTATAATTAATTGCTTTTAAAAGGAATAAGGGGGAACTTTTTTGTCGATTGAAATAGGCAGTAAAGTAAAAGGTAAAGTAACGGGTATCACTAATTTCGGAGCATTCGTAGAACTACCAGATGGTAAGACAGGACTTGTTCACATTAGCGAAGTTGCAGATAGCTATGTGAAAGACGTAAATGACCATTTGAAAGTTGACGACGAGGTAGAAGTTAAAATACTTAGTGAAAACGATGGTAAAGTAGCATTATCTATCAAAAAGGCAATTGAACGCCCTGTCAAGCAACGTTCATCACGTCCTAGTAGCGGACGAAATTCTAATGGATTCCGTTCAGGGAATAAATATAGACCTAAAGAAAGTTTTGAAGATAAAATGGCTAAATTCTTAAAGACAAGTGAAGAAAATTTAGCTACCCTGAGACGTAACACGGATACAAAGCGTGGAGGTAGAGGCGGAAGACGAGGATAGATATTTGCTTATCACATAGATAAAGTGAAACTACATTCAGTGGGGGTTATTTATCTCCTACTGATTGTCAATTGAACCAATCGGACACTCACTGGCAGTCGATCCCAATTACCAATATTGGTTTCACTTTATTGCTTGAAGTAGGGGTATTACTGACAGTTATATGTGTGAAAAAGGCTGAGACAAAAGAATGAAGAAACAATAAAAAACGAACGATAATTATTGAAATTAATTATCATTCGTTTTTTTGATTAGAATCAATCATTTAGCACCTGAAATAAGCGAGACTCCGGCGGGAACAGCACGAGTCCGAATACCCACGTGGTAACGTGTTTTTCTTTACCAAGTTAGCTGCCCGCGGAAAAGCGCGTATAGTTTCACGGTGTGGCGAAGATACCCCTATTGATAATATGATTATTCGTATTTTGAGTAAAGAACTTGTGTTTTGTCCCAGCCTCTTTGTTATGGAAATTTAGTAACTCATGCAAATTCGACTTGCTTATATTAAATTTCTAGCAATTTCTCCAACTGTTTTGTCGTAATGCTTTTCATTAAAATAACTGTGCAAACAAGCGACTTCGTCAATAGATTGACGATAGTTATTTGGGTAAATGATATAAATCGGATGCAGCTTCTCACGATGAAATCGTGAAAACACTTCCAATAATGATTGATCTGAGCTTACACGAATTGGCAAAACCTTTCGAGCAAAACGATTTTTCCCTTCGTAACGCTTTAGCAAGAATCGGAAAAATGCATAATACCTTTGTTTCCATTCCGTTTTATTTTCCATAAATAAAAAGATAAATATAAAAAATGAACTTAATGTAAACGGTAGCGTAATGAGTTGGATGAGCAATAATAAGATGCTGGCAATCATTGAGAATATAATCACTGCATAGTACGCCTTTTTATATGGTACTAACGACGATAAGCATAAAAACAATAATTTCCCACCATCTAATGGCCATAGCGGGAGCAAGTTAAATAAAAGGATAATCGAATTATAATATAAAAACAAATCCATCACTGCTTGAGGTAACATTCCTAAATCTCCAAGAAGGAATAAAACTATAAATAAAATGATGTGCTGAAACGGACCAGCACAGGTGACCAATAGCTCTTCTCGAATTGGTTTACTTCCGTGTTCATCCGTATCCATCACTCCACCAAAGACCCAGAGCATTACCTTGCGAATCCGCCATTTAAAGAAAGTAGCCATCATAAAATGACCCATCTCATGAAAGAAAACAATAAATAATAAGATAGCTAATTCCATAAATGTTCCGGTAAAAAAAGATATGATAATAAATACTAATAGTATTGGATGAAAATGAATATGAGGTAGATAGTTATTGGACATCGTCAACTTTTATCACCTGTACTGGGTCAATGTAATTATTGTCCTTTTCTATTGAAAAAAACACCGTGTCACTTTCTTCATTAGGTGTAAATTGTCCAATCTTCTGATTACCTGAAACATGCTGATATAAATGAACATCAATGTTACTTAAATATCCGTAGGTTGTCTTACTACTATCTGGATGCTGAACAACAATGGTTTTATTAGTTTCACGATCATTTCCAGCGAAGATAACAATTCCTTCCTGTAGTGCCGTAACTTCTGTTTGTCCTTCAGGTGCAATACGTATGCCCGTTCCATTTGTTTGGAAAGATTCTGCTACACTTCCATTTACAGGCATAGCTGCAACTTCTGCCTGTTGTTTACTCTCTTCAGGTACAAATGCTAGAGGACTGCCAAAAGTATCTTGATACCATACATTCACTTTCGCAAAAGGAAACTCTTCTGTTAATACATTGCTTGTCCACTCTTTAGATGATTGTAATCTTGGTGAATCCATCTGCCAAAGTAATGCAACACCCAAAAATAACAATACAGAAAGAATACCTTTCAACATAAACCCCGATACCATTCTATTCTGCCTCTCCCTTGTCATTCCTGAATCAGAAATAACTGGAGCATAGCCATGTTTTTCCTCTTCCTGCAAGATAGGAGGAGTAAACTGTTTTTTCGAACTCCCTGAATAGGGAACTCCTCGAGCCTTCTTACGTTGCTCAATTGATTGGCGCACTTTTTTTATTCCTTTACTCATATTCCTCACAATCCTTCTCATGCATTTGTACAAGTGTATGAGTCAATGAGTCAAGATATGTTAGAAAGTATATAGATGCTAGTAATAAAGTGCAACTCCAATCAGTTGGGGATTTTGTTTATCTCTCACTTACCATTTTTGATTTCACTTTATTGCTTGAAGTGGGTGTTCTACTGCCAGTTATATGTGGGATAAAAAAACTCTGAACTATAATCCAAATATACAAAGTTATATCCAGATAGTAGTTCAGAATCGTTCTTTTTTTGATATGTGATAATTCCTACCGAAAGGAAGTCATACAATGATCCGTTACACCCAGTAGAGGAAATACGCTGGCCTCTTGCAAGTCCAAAAATTAAGCAATTCAGCATAAAGTTAATGTGCAGTGTTAACTAAGGCCGTACACGAGGAAAGCATCCCATATTATAGATATCGATGAAAGAATAACATTACTATTTGTGAATGGAAATTCTCGGTTTAATGATATTCTAACACCAATCAATTATTAAGCGCGCATACCAAAGAACTTCTTCACTTTTTGCATCATACCTTTTTCAGTATCTAGAGACTGTAACGGGACAGTTTCTCCCAATATTCTTCGAGCAATATTTCGATAAGCTATAGAAGCCTTTGTAGTTGGTTGAAAGGCTACTGGTTCTCCTTTATTGGAAGCCTTGATAACTTCATCATCATCAATAACAATTCCAACTAAATCAATAGATAATACCTGCACGACCTCATCTATTTCCAACATATCCCCACTTTTCATCATGTGATTACGAATTCGATTAATTACTAATCGTGGAGGCTCAGCCATCTCCTCTTTCTCTAATAATCCTATTATCCTATCTGCATCTCGTACACTAGATTTCTCAGGTGTTGTGACAACGATCGCTTTATCCGCACCAACAATCGCATTTTGAAAGCCTTGTTCAATTCCAGCAGGACAATCAATTATTATATAATCATACTCTTGTTTTAACTCTGCGATTATTTTCTTCATGCCTTCTGTCGTAACAGCAGACTTATCACTTGTTTGTGCAGCTGGAAGTACAGATAAATAATCAAACCGTTTATCTTTTATTAATGCTTGTTTTAACTTACATCTCTCTTCAATAACATCTACAATATCGTAAATGATTCTATTTTCGAGCCCCATCACTACATCGAGATTTCTTAGACCGATATCTGTATCTATTAAACAAACCTTCTTATCCATAAGTGCTAATGCAGTACCTATATTGGCTGTAGTTGTTGTTTTACCAACTCCACCTTTACCAGATGTAATAACGATCGCTTCACCCATTTTGTATTCTCCTTTCGAATCTGTTTATTTCTTTTCGTCTATGTGAAAGTACTTGTAGTCGATCAATTATAATTTTATCTTTCTCTTCATCTACAAGACCACATTCCATATACACACCATCAGATTCATAGTCTGGAGCACGACTGATATAATCAGCAATTCGCAGCTGACTTGGATTCATAAAAGATGCTGCTATGAATGCTTCTCTATCACCATCAATTCCTGCATGAGCAATTCCTCGTAAATTCCCCATTATGTAAATATTACCTGTCGCGATTACTTTTCCACCGGGGTTCACATCACCCAAAAGCAAGAGATCACCGGTAACATGTAGCACTTGACCTGACCGTACAATACGGTTAATTGCTTTCACCTCACTATTCGTCTGCCACATACGCGCCTCTTCACGTCGGACAACGTCAGATTCAATAGAATGAATAGTGAATCTATTTTTAGCACCAATAACTTGTTTCAACTGTTCTATTTGCTCATCATGTAGATACCGGGTACCTAATTTAACTCTCACTGCAACAATCGGTTCATCCTGCTTTGGACGGCTTTCCTTCATTTTATGATCGAGTTCGAAAATAGCTTTTTCAAACGAACATGTGTCATCAATAAACAGTGTAAGTCCATCTTTCGTGCCTTTCATTGTAATCAATTGTTTTTTTTCCTGTACCACACGTTCACCTCATTCACATAACAAGAGAATCTAGAGCAACCATTTTTTATATTGTATTACTCTTTGTTAATTGCTCTCTTCCCCAAGTAGTAAGTTTTTTTACAACTATTGGATACAGCATTAGTAAAAATACTAAATTAGATCCAATTGTTGGTAGCATTCGATGCATTAAATAAGCTTTCCAAACCATATCCGTTTTCCCTATAACCGTGTATATCAGATGAATGCTAACGTCTGCCAGGGCAATCCCGCATACACCAAGCAACATAGCAACATAAATATTTCCATGTAACAACTTTTTAAAACCATGTACCGCATATATAATCAATGCATAAGAAAACATATAGACACCTAATACATCTGTATATACGATATCGATTAAGAGACCAAATAGTAAAGCATACAACACGGAAAAATACGTTTGATCTTTATCATAAAAAATAGCAATAAACACTAAAAAAATAAGTACCCAATGTGGAACAATAAGCAAGTCACTTGTAAGCAAATTACCAGGCAATAATTCGAGCGCCACACCTTCTAATACTAAGAGCAGGAATAGGATTAAAGGCAAGTATAAACGTTTCATTACTCGCCCTCCTCTTCCGTCGTCTCTTCATCTGTCTTCAAATCTTCTTGAACAGAACGATCTACCACAATCACTTGATTCATATCATACATATTTGCAGCAGGCTCCACCAGTGCTGTTTTGGTTAAACCATATTGATCCGGTACAACCTCTTTCACTGTACCAATTACTAATCCAGACGGGAATACACCGCCCATCCCAGAGGAGATAACGAGCTCTCCTTCTTTTAAATCTTTTTCAGATTCTTCAATAATACGAAAGACGAGACTTTTACTTTCTTTGTCAAATCCTTCAATCATGCCAAAAATATCTTTATCTTTACCTTTTCCGCCTCTAGATACTTTTCCCGAAATACGATTAAATTGATCAAAACCAGTAAGCAATTGCACTGTTGAGGTATTAGGAGATGCCTTAAGGACTTTTCCGATCATACCTTCAGGAGTTCTTACTGCCATATTTGCTTCTACACCATCATTGGATCCTTTATTAATTGTTACTTGTTCAATCCATCTTTCCGGTGACCTTGACATAACCGTAGCTTGGATTGGGGTATAATCTCGAATGTTGTCATCATCCTTCAGATCCAGCGTATTTCTTAAATCCTCGTTCTCTTCTTTTAATTCTTGAACTTCATAAATAAGTCCTTTGTATTCCGCTAACTTCTCTTTGAGTATGCGATTTTCATTGTACGTATCTTTGAAGTCATCAATATTTCCAATGATATCTGTTATAAAATTTATTGGAGCATGAATAATACCTTGTGCCCACCCAACGGTATCATTTACAAACTCTTCAACATTCGTCAGATTTTCTCTATCACGTAGAGAAAATCCAATTAATGCTACGAAAAAAATAAACCCGATTAATAAAATAAATAAACGTTTTTTACGTAAAAAAGACATATAAACACCAACTTATTCTACACTAGGACGAGATGATACATTCGGATGGGAACGGAAATGCTGAATGTATTCTAATGATTTACCTGTACCAATCGCTACACTTTCTAAAGGGTCTTCTGTAATGAATACAGGCATCTTTGTCTCATCACTAATGACTTTATCTATGTTTTTCAGTAGTGAACCTCCACCTGATAGGACGATTCCACGGTCCATGATATCCGCCGCAAGCTCTGGAGGTGTTTTCTCTAACGTACTCTTTACTGCTTCAACGATAGCATCTACTGTATCCTTTAACGAATCAGCAATTTCTTCCGCAGTAATCGTGATCGTTTTTGGTAATCCCGTTAAAAGATCTCTCCCGCGAATATCCATTTCACCTTTAGGAGAATCACTTCCCGCAGATGCTATTTCAAACTTTATCGATTCCGCTGATCTTTCCCCAATCATCAAGCTGTATTGCTTTCGAATATAGCTAGTGATTGCTTCATCCATATCATCTCCAGCAGTGCGAATGGACTGACTGGTAACGACTCCCCCTAAAGAAATAACTGCTACTTCGGTAGTCCCACCTCCGATGTCAACAATCATACTGCCTGTTGGTTCCCATACTGGTAGCCCTGCACCGATCGCTGCTGCAAAAGGTTCGGAAATCGGATAGGCTTCTTTTGCACCAGCTTGCTTTGTTGCATCGATTACAGCACGTTCTTCTACCATTGTAATACCTGAAGGTACACATACCATTACGTTTGGCTTTTTAGCAAAATAAGAGCGATTTTTCATCGCCTTTTTAATATAATATTTCATCATTGTCGCTGTTGTATCATAGTCAGCAATTACGCCATCTTTCATTGGACGGATGACAGAAATATTCCCAGGCGTTCTCCCAATCATATTTCTAGCAGATCCTCCAACCGCTTCAATATCGCCTGTTGCCGTATTTTTTGCTACAACAGAAGGCTCACTTACGACAACACCTTTTCCTTTCACAAAAACTAATGTATTAGCTGTACCCAAGTCTATCCCTAAGTCCTGAGAAAAATTAAATAATCCCAATAAGATCTTCCTTTCCAAATCACAATCATGTGGTTATATGTAACGAATTACAACAATTCATTATTCGCAAAATAAAATTTATCGATTCCAATTATCTCTTTTCACTATGAAAAAGTAAAATATTTTCATCGAAAAGATCAGCGATACATATCACAACACCATTATTTATAGATTATGTACCAGTTTAAACACAAGGTTGCTTGTACCATGTTTTTCCTACTCATGCTAAGCTCAACAAGCGCCACTTTCCATATCTAAATTGAAAAATGGCGCTGAACAATCATTCGTCTATATAATTATACGAAAAAAATTATAAAATAGATAGTGTTATAAATATCATATGTGAGCTTTTTTTGATTTCATGCATCTTCCCTTCAGAAATAGGCAAACAATAAGTGAACTACTCCCATCACTTACCAACCTTATGGGTTGCTTGAAGTGGGGGCTTCTTGGATAATCGCCACTTTTGGTAGCTGACAAAATGGACCAAGCTAACCCTCTTGTTCCAAGAGTTTATATTTTCATTAGGCACTTGATGAATTTCGATCATTCACTGTTGGGTTGTGCTTTGAACAAAAAAGGAAAAAAAGCCTTTGGGCTGTCGCCCAACCGAAATTCATCTCCCCCCCTTACCGTTGGGCTACGCTCTTCACACGCTTGAAGATGGAGACTTCTTTCGGAAGTACGTTAAATTATTAATTTTGAAATACTCTTTTTAATTGTTCCTATTTATACAAGCTCATTCGTATACATTTTAAGCTTTAACTGCTTTACCAATAATTCAAAGAAGCGCTGTGAATGATAAACGAGAGCTTGTAGTAAAACGTCCTCGCTGACAATTAATGAATTATTATCTATCGTTAATCTTGTTTTACTGCCTCATATTTTTCTAGTTTTACACCAATTGGTTGACTAGGATAATAAAAAGCAGCAATTCCTTCTTCCAAGTATTCTTCCATCGCATTTAAGTAATAACCATATAAAGAAGGGAGATCATCAAAAATGGGTAACTGGCCAATTTCCTTGTAACTTGAAGTAAATGCGATTCCCCCTTCTATCAATAAAATTCCGCTTTCTATATATTTTTTTCTGTTGGCTTTCATGAGTGTTACGAGAGATTCGGTATTAAATCCGCCAATATAAGCATTAGGATTTTTAATCAGATCGTCTAAATCATATACTTGCTCTTTAAGATAAAAATCTTTTATGTCCACGATCACTCCACCTCTTTTTGCTTCACATCACATTTTGTTTTGTACACGTTACTAATTCCTAATATCGCTATCCATCTATATTTTGTTTAGCCTAAGCTAGGGCGACTATTCTTACGTTGAAAAAATCCAATGAACATACCCATGCAAAAGAAAAAACTTCAAAAAAGTATAATCATATGGAAACATCAGTAGTCTTATTTAATTTTTGTGTATTTATGGGAAATGGTGAATTCGCATATAACGATTTTTTAACTTTACAATAAGGATACTCATCGTGTAGACATACAATTATATATACCCTTTTTCTTTTAAAGAGACATATTTTCGATCACCAATCACTAAATGATCGATTAATTCAATCCCTATCATTTTACCACATTCAACCAATCTTCTCGTTACATGGATATCTTCTTGGGAAGGAGTGGGGTCCCCTGAAGGGTGGTTATGAATAACAATGATGGAGGCTGCAGAGCGTTTGACAGCTTCACGAAATACTTCCCTAGGATGGACGATAGAGGCATTGAGGCTACCTATAAAAATAGTTTGTTTGTGAATAATTTGATTTTTCGTATTCAAAAATAATGTTACAAAATGTTCTTGATTTAACCCTCTCATTTCTTCCATTACATATTCTGCTCCATCCTCAGGAGAGCGAATAACATGCCTTTCATCAGATCTATATATATGCATTCGCTTGCCTAGCTCTACAGCAGCTAAAATCAACACCGCTTTTGCCGTACCAATTCCTCTAATAGCAATAAGTTCTTCAATAGTAGCATCACTTAATAACTTTAATCCTTCAAAATGCATCAATAATCGATTCGATAAAGCCAATACGGATTCTTGTCTAGTACCGCTTCCTAAAATAATAGCTAGTATTTCCGCATTAGATAAATGACTGGAGCCTGATTTTATAAGTCGTTCTCTTGGTCGATCATCCTTTGGCACATTTTTTATCATAATAGGCGAAATAGTTGTCAATATAGATCATCCTCTTCTCTAAGATAACTCTATCTTACAAAAGAGATGTATCGACGTACAAATCAGCATTATTCCAATTTTGCTATACGATGAACTCCTATAATGGGATTTTCCATTAGAGTAAATTCTGTTTCTATTATTAACCAAATTGATAATTAATTAAATCAATTATTAAATGTAGTTCCAAATGTCTTCCATAGCTCCATCAGTAACGCCTTCTTTTGCAGTGCTTCAGCTTGTCCTGCTTTTTCTAATACTTGTTGAGTGGACTGATACAATTCTTTTAGCTGCTCACTATCCTTTGGATAAGCTTTCAGAAGTGAATCCCATGTGTTCTTTTCAAATTCACCAGATTCTAGTGTATCCTTCCATGTCTTAATAAATGATTGTGCCCAACTGTTTTCATCCCTTGTTAAGTCTGTAGTAATATTTCCTGTAGACCACTCTTTAACATAAATATCGTCCATGTCTGTATCAACTAATCCCTGTTGTAATTGTTCTGCCTGCGTTTCAGTGGTAGCAGCTGCTATAAACAGGAAATACTGATCCCCTCTCTCCCATATAGTGACAGGAACCCCTCTGTCTCGGTATGAACCAGCACGCGCATCAGCATTTGCCTTTTCTGAAAAAACACCACCTTGAAGTACATATGCCCTTATTTCATCTAGACGAACAGAAGATGCAGAACGATCAGCTTGTTTATCATTATCTTGATCGTCGTCGTTAGTTACAGCTGCTGAAGAATTCTGATTACCGCTCATATGATTATCATCCTCAATCATGATAAACATATTTAGCATCATTATTCCTAAGAAGGATCCAATGACTAATGCTGACAATACAGAAAGTATAGCAGGCTTAAACTCCTTCCACTTTCTTTTATGCATCGCAAATTTAGAAGGTTTTGTATCTGATACCCTTGTATAAGGCGGAATTTTTTCATCTTCTGAATCGGATAATGCAGCAGCCTGTTCATTCCTTCCTGAAGGAATTTCTCTATTCTTATTGACATAAAGCTTAACTTGTTTACCATTTTCCCATACTGTGATCTTTCTTTTATTTTCGTCCATTGTCTTTACCTCCCTGCTGCTAGATTTACCTTCAACTCTAGCATATAGACCGTAAAAAGTAAGACGAATTCTGTCACCTTATTAAAGAATCGTTCAACATAAATTTTATAAGAACAGCATATGAATGTTATTGTTTTTTAAGAAAAGACCGAACTAATGAAATGAAATACAAGGAGCCAGATATAAAATATACAGTATGTGATTGTTCCATTTGGCGTATTGCCTCTTGCCAATTTAGCTCGATATGAAAGTCACTCTCATAGTTTCTTAATTCAGATACCTGCATTGCACGTGGATGATCAAACGTCGTTAAGCTAATTGTTGTAAAATGATTTTCTATTTGTTTTAGCATTTTATCAATTTCTTTATCTTTAAACGCAGAAAATAATAGATGTCGTTTGCAGTTACTAAAATTTTCTTCTACTGTGTTTATAAATGCTTCCATTCCCGCCGAGTTATGGGCGCCATCCACAATAGTTAAGGGCTGTTTTCTAACTATCTCAAATCTTCCCATTACCATGACATGAGTAAACGCCTCTTCTACTTTATTCATATCTATATTAAAGCCAGCTTCCATTCTATTTAACAGTTGAAGAGCCATTGCAGCTATTGATGCATTCGCTTTTTGGTGTTCCCCCATCATGTTAATCCAAAATTGGAATGTATCTCCCCCCTTTTCCCACCAATTTATGCGATGGTTATATGCAGTAGATTCTGAACGATAGAAAAAATGATGACCTAGTCGATATATAGGAGCTTGCTTCAACATAGCTTCTTTATTGACAACTTTTGTCGCATCTTCTATTAGTTCACCTGTAATGACTGGTATTGTTGATTTTATTATACCTGCTTTATGATAAGCAATTTCACGTATTGTGTCCCCTAGAAATGCAGTATGATCTTTCGCTATATTTGTTATAATGGACATCAGAGGCTGTACACAATTTGTGGTATCTTCTCTACCACCCATCCCAGTTTCTATTAAAGCAAGGTCCGTATGCTGTTCAAAATAAACAAAAGCAATAGCTGTCAGAATTTCAAATTCTGTCGGATGCATGTTCATATTATCTAATTTTACTACTGCTGGATATACCTTTTGCCATATAGTGAGAAAATCATGTTCTGAGATTGTTCTATCTCCCAATAAGATATATCCTCGTAGGCCAGTTAAACTAGGAGATGTAAAGATTCCCACTTGATAATTGTTAGCTTGTAAACCTTGTTTTATAAATTCTAATGTCGAACCTTTTCCGTTCGTACCAGCAATATGAATCGCATTAAAATTATGCTGAGGTTGATTCAGTAATATAAGTAGTTTTTCCATTCGTTCGAGTCCGGGCTTTATCCCTAAATTAATTCTATTTGCTAAAAAGTCTTCAACTTGTTGAATTTCTTGAAACATAAGCACACCACTCTCATGAAATAAATTTACCTATAACAGTATAGCAGAAAGGACAAATAAACATGCAGTTACACGGCTGGATAATTTACAATGGAAGTTTACCTGGAAAGAAGTTTCTTGACTTTGCCGAATGGATTCAACGAGCAGCCATTCGAAAAGGTGGTACAGCAACTATATATAAGAATAGCGAATTATTGTCATATCTTAATACAGAGAATCTTAGTTTATTAAAAGACGAGCGTGTACCATTACCGAATTATGTTTTATTTGCGGATAAAGATGTTTATTTAGCAAGGCAGCTCGAATTACTCGGCTTACGAGTCTTTAATCGAGCAGAAGCAATAGCTGTGAGTGATGATAAAATTGCAACATATCAACAGTTAGCAATAAAGAAGCTACCTATTCCTAGAACCATTATTGCACCAAAGACATTTTTTTCTGAGGAACCAACTGAGTCGGTGATGCAGACAGCAGTTGATACATTTGGTTTTCCTATGATTGTGAAGGAAGCCTTCGGGTCATTCGGTCAACAAGTGTATCTGATCGAAACCAAAGAGCAATTATTACATAGACTTCAGCAAATAGATGGAAAGCCATATATGTTTCAAGAATTTATCTCTACAAGTTACGGAAAGGATTTGCGACTACACGTAGTAGGTAATCACGTGGTGGCGGCGATGAGAAGGCAGGCAGTAAATGATTTTCGTGCTAATGTATCAGCAGGAGGATCAATGGAAGCCTATAAGCCGTCTGAATATGAAACGAAGATAGCAGTTGCTGCCACAAAAGCGATTGGAGCAGATTTTGCTGGTGTCGATTTGTTATTTGGCCCTGATCAATCTCCCATTATTTGTGAGATTAATTCAAATGCACATATCCGTAATATATATGATTGTACGAACATTAATGTAGCAGATTATATTATCGATTATATTTACAAGTCATGTGGTGACAATGGAGGCAAGTAAATGAGTAAAGGTTGGTTAATCTACAGTAAAAAGGACATTGACGTAAACCAATCCTATATAAATTGGTTTATCAAAGAAGCATCGTATCAATCTATTCAATTAGAACTCATAATAAGAGAAGATATAACAGCAGGAATTATTAATAATGCACGCACCGTGCGAGTAAATGGATTTCCCATTACAAAGCCTGAATTTGCTATTGTTCGAACTATTGACCCATTGCTTAGCCTTCATTTAGAGGCATGTGATATTACTGTTTTTAATTCATCTTCTATTTCAAGAATTTGTAATGATAAGGCGTTAACGCATCATCATATGCACAATTTACGTATCCCAATGGTAGATACCCTTTACTCGAAGAAGCAGTATTTAACAGATACCCCTCCATTAGCCTATCCTTTTATCATCAAGGAAACAGCAGGAAGAGGCGGAAAACAAGTTTTTTTAATTGAAAACGATCAACAATATACCTCCATTAGCCAAGTATTAGCTAATACGGAGCTTATTGTTCAACCTAGTACGGTAGAGCATGGAAAAGACATTCGTGTCTTTATAGTAGGAAAGGAAATTATTGCAGCTGTAAAACGGGAAAACGACAAAGACTTTCGTGCCAATTTTAAACTCGGAGGCTCTGCTAGCTTATATGACTTGAGTGATAAGGAACGTTCTATGATTCAATCAATTGTTAATCACTTTGATTTTGGTATGGTAGGTATTGATTTTTTGATCAGTTATAATGGAGAACTCCTATTTAATGAAATTGAGGATATCGTCGGCTCACGGACATTAAGTAAAGTTAGTGATATCAATATTTTGCGAACGTATATGACTTATATTAGACGAAAGATATCGAATAATATAGATTAGATCTAATCTACATACTTAGAACGAAAGCGCAATCGTCTGATTAGAAACGTAGCGAATGTAGGGATTTAACGGTGATAAAGGAATCAAGGTGAGCTTGTGAGCCGATGATAATCTATCATAGGTTAATTCGTGAAGTCGCCTAGTTTCTGGGCGCTGGAGCTTGACGAGGCTCAACACGCCCATGTTTATCCACATGGGTTTCCTAGACAAAAAGAAAACTAGCCTGCTTTGTTAAACCTAAGCAAAGCCGAACTATGATTCGAAATGTTTTTTGGTTAGCATTCGAATTAGTTCGGCTTTAGCTGATTCTAAACTGCGGATATTAACTGTGACTGAAACTGTCTATATATTTTTCATTCGCTGTATGAAGCTTCTCTCCAACATTTGCTATAAAGCCAGTCTTTTATAGCTTTATTCCTGCTATTTCTTCGGATTTGAAAATGGTATTTAAGTTACATTTTATCCACAAAGAAATAGTTTAACCTTTTAGTTCTTCGAGCCTTGCTCTAACTTTTGCTTGTTTATCAAGATAATCCTTCTCTTTTTGTCTCTCTTCTTCTACAACGGCCTGTGGTGCTTTATTTACAAATCCTTGATTACCAAGCTTTTTCTGCACACGTTCAACTTCTTTTGTCCACTTCGTTAATTCTTTTTCTAAGCGATCAATCTCTTTATTAAAATCAATTAATCCCTCAAGTGGGAAATAAAGTTCTGCACCAGTAACTACAGCAGACATTGCTTTTTCAGGAACTGAAATATTTGTTGCAATAATAAGCTTATTTGGATTACAGAAGCGTTCCAAATAATCACGATGTTTCTCTAATTCATCAACGATCTTCTGATTCTCTGCTTGAATCAATATGTTAATTTGTTTTGACATCGGTGTATCTACTTCCGCTCGAATGTTACGAACTGATTTAATAATTGATACAAGTCGTTTCATTTCTTGAGATGCTTTTTCGTCATGAAATGCTTGGTTTACTTCTGGCCATGTAGCAATGGTAATAGAGTCTCCTTGATGAGGAAGCTGTTGCCAAATTTCCTCTGTGATGAATGGCATATATGGATGCAACATTCGCATGGTTTGATCTAATACATGAGCAAGTACTGACTGCGTCATCTTCTTCTTCACATCATCTTCGCCATACAATGGTAGCTTAGCCATCTCGATATACCAGTCACACAATTCATCCCAAATAAAGTTATAGAGATGACGTCCAGCTTCTCCAAACTCGTATTTATCGGTATTCTTGGTAACCTGCTCAATCGTTTCATTTAACCGTGTAAGAATCCACTTATCGGCAAGGGATTTCTCACCAGATAAATCTATATCTTCATAGGTGAATCCATCTAAGTTCATTAAAGAGAATCGCGAAGCATTCCAAACCTTATTTGCGAAATTCCAAGTAGCTTCTACCTTTTCCCAATGGAAGCGTAAATCCTGCCCTGGGGTTGAACCAGTAAGTAAGAAGTAACGTAACGAATCAGCGCCATATTTCTCAATTACATCCATCGGATCAACACCATTACCTAGTGACTTACTCATCTTTCTCCCTTCAGCATCCCGAATTAAACCATGAATTAACACATCTTCAAATGGTTTTTGATTTGTGAATTGCTTTGATTGAAAAATCATCCTTGCTACCCAGAAGAATATAATATCATACCCAGTAACAAGAACTCCTGTAGGGAAATAACGTTTAAAGTCCTCTGCATTCGTATCCGGCCATCCCATTGTCGAAAAAGGCCATAAGGCAGATGAAAACCAAGTATCTAAAACGTCCTCATCCTGCTCCCAATTTTCTAAGTCCTCAGGTGCTTCCTTCCCAACATAGATTTCATTTGTTTCCTTATGATACCAAGCAGGAATCCGATGCCCCCACCAAAGCTGGCGAGAAATACACCAATCACGTATATTTTCCATCCAATTAAGATACGTCCGTTCAAATCGCTTTGGAACGAAATTCACTTTATCCTCTTGTTGCTGTAAATCAATAGCAGCATCTGCTAATGGCTGCATATTAACAAACCATTGAGTGGATAAATACGGCTCTACCACTGCACCGCTTCGTTCAGAATGCCCAACTTGATGCGTATGATCTTCAATTTCAAAAAGAATACCCTGGTCTTGAAGGTCTTTAACAATCTGCCTTCTGCACTCAAATCGATCTAAACCTTCATAACTTCCCGCATTTTCATTCATAGTGCCATCTTCATTCATAACTAATACACGCTCTAGGTTATGTCGATTACCAATTTCAAAATCGTTTGGATCATGTGCAGGAGTTATTTTGACGGCACCGGAACCAAACTCCATATCTACATATTCATCTGCAACAATCTCTATTTCCCTGCCAACAATTGGTAGGATCACTTTTTTTCCAATTAAATGAACGTAGCGCTCATCGTTTGGATGAACAGCAACAGCCGTGTCTCCTAACATCGTCTCCGGACGTGTAGTGGCAATCTCAATGGTTTCTTCACTGTCTTTTATTGGATAACGCATATGGTAAAACTTACCATTAATTTCTTCATAAATAACTTCAATATCGGAAAGAGCAGTTTTGGTTTGTGGATCCCAATTAATAATATACTCTCCACGGTAAATAAGTCCTTTTTCGTATAGCTTTACAAATACCTCTTTTACAGCATCAGATAATCCATCATCAAGCGTAAACCGCTCGCGCGAATAGTCTAAGCCCAGTCCTAATTTCTCCCATTGGGAACGAATGAAATCGGCATATTCTCCTTTCCATTCCCAAGCTTTTGCTAAAAATTTTTCTCTACCTAGTTCATAGCGATTTGTTCCTTGTTCTTTCAATTTGGCTTCTACTTTAGCCTGTGTTGCAATACCTGCATGATCCATACCGGGTAGCCACAGGACATCATACCCTTGCATTCGTTTCATACGTGAAATCGTATCCTGCATAGTTGTATCCCATGCATGGCCTAGATGCAATCTTCCGGTTACATTTGGTGGTGGAATAACAATTGAATATGGCTCTTTTTCCGGATCATTGGTTGCTTCAAAATACTTTCCTTCCAACCAAAATTGATACCTACCCTGTTCTACTTCCTTGGGATTATATTTTGCCGAGAGGGAAGTTTTTGTTTCCTTTTCACTCATCATAACGCCTCCTATAACTGTTTGCTACGACAAAAAGCCCTTTTCATCCTACTTAAAGGACGAAAAGGGCATACTTTCCGTGGTACCACCTTTGTTTACACGCTCCATTGGAGCTGTGCACACTTCATTCATTGATAACGGTAACTAAACGGTTACCGGCTTCTTCTACTTATGCTTTTTAGCATGTGTTCAAAGAAGCTGCATCACGGGCGACCTTCCAACATAATCTTACCAAGGAAATTTTCAGCCACTGATTTCCCTCTCTTCTTTGGCAATTATCTTGTACTCTTCCCATTCAGCGCATTTTCAAGATCATTTTCAAGTAATAGCTTTATTTTATATAGTATAAGTCATTTCGTCAACTATTTTTACCAGTTTTGCACAAATACATGATATCTATACATAGTATATAGAACAATCACAAAAAAACTTAGCGTTTCGAAAGCGAGGTGAAAACGGTGGCACGATATTACCGTTATCGACTCCCTCCATGGGCTAGAACCTGTATTATTGTTATCGAAAGAGTTACCTTGCCAATATTAATTTTCCAATTAATACGTACATTGTTCTTCCCTACAACCTTTGATGTATTTTTATTAGGCTTAATCGTAGGTATATTTATCGCCTTTTATTTGGAATGGATTTAGCTTTCTAAATCGTCCAAATCAAGGGTATCGTATTCTTTTTCCACATATGCTGACAAGCGTAGACCAAATAGTATTCTTCTAAATATGTGTTGTAATGGTATAATTTGATCAATCATTGTTTTTGATGATTGATCATGCTCTTCTACTAACTGTATATATGGAGCAGGGTCGAGAACCTGTATAATTAACATATATAGTTCTTTATTCGTTAGTTTATTTTCATTCATATAGCTATCAAATTCATCTAAGAAAAGGTCAACAGGAGCATCATAATGCACCGTTTCAGATTTATAGAATTGGGATAAATCGAATGGGGCATATTCGTATCGCGCCTTATCCCAATTTATAAGATACATCTGCTCCGGTGATACGATAACATGTGAGGAATTCAAATTACCATGACACAAGCTATAATTCCACTGTTCTTGCTGCTCCTGCTCATTTATCAACTGGTCAATTCTTCGATTGGATTCTTGTAAACTAAAATCGATGTCACGAAAATGTGTACAAACGAGAAGTTCAAAGGGAGACATATAGTGTTTAGCTTCAAATTGTTCCACAAAAAACAACAATTTCTTTTGAAGTGCTTCACATTGCTTCTGATACCCCCGAAAGTTCTGTACGAATGAATCTGTGTCTACAGTTCGAGTTCTCTTTGTCTTCACATGTATATGACCAAGATGACGATAAAAGTTTCCTATCGTATATTTATCAAAAGATGAAAGGGCATTCCCTCTCCAAGGAGATAAATAATAAACCGTTCCTTCATAGATTTCATAAATATTCCCTTCTCTTGTTAAAAAAACAGGAAGAATCGTATGAAGGTTTTGCGTATATGCCTCCTGATATACGTTCTCCCACATAGCCATATCATCAGGTGAAAGCTGACTTTGCTTTAACGCAAACTGTTGCTGGCCATCTTGTACCTTATATAATTTTTCAGTTTCATTTTCTATGTAAAAAGGTTGCACCGAATAGGCATGTAGCACAGCCTTTAAGTCATCCACTTTTTCGTTCACCACCTAATACTGGAAAACCCCTTGACTTAATCGCAAGGGGCAGCATTTATTTTTTCTTATATGGAATATATAATAACTGACCTTCTGTCACATCATAGTCATCATCTAACTGGTTTTGTTTTATTAATTGTAACGCCGAAATTTGATAACGTTCTGCAATAGAATCTATCGTATCCTTCTCTTGAACAATACAGAGTCTCATACGAGCAAATTGATCCACATCAGATTCCCTAAACATATCAGATAAGTAGCCAACATCTTGTACTTGATCTGTTGTATCACGATTATCAGAGCTTTCATGAATTTCGGGAGTGTGCGATGATTCCAGCCAATCATCTGATGTATCATCCACTTCCACCTCTTCATCATGGGAGGAGGATTCTTCAGGTGAGTCAGTTCCAAAGAATTCTGCTAATGATTTTGATTCTTTATATTTCCACCTGTCATCCTCTTCCTGCCCTGCTTTTTCCGTATCATTTGTCTTCTGTTCTATCGAAGCTTCTATTTCTACTTCTTGTGACTCTTCTTCTCTATCTTCTACTACCTGTTTTGACTCTTCTTCTCTATCTTCCACCACTTGTTCTGATTCCTCTCGTTCAGCAGAAAGTATCGGTAAATCGGGTGGTGCCAAATGATCATTGATGGATTCATTTTCTTCAGGGTCTTTGATTTCGAATTGAAAACTATCTGCCTCTTCATTATTCTCCGCATCATTTCCCCAGTCAGAAGTGTATGCATCCCTTTCTGTAACTGTCTCCTCAACTTGTTCACTTTCATTGACACCGTGTATTTCAATTGTTGAATACAAGCGGAACAATGACGGGTTAGGAAGTTCATAATCAAAAGTTTGAATAAAGACACTTACGTCGTTTAAATCTGCAACTCTGTTTGCCGGCACAGAAATTTCCACAGGAAAACGGTGTGAAAAAGCTGCTATATCTTCATCTAAATCTTCAACCACCTCTACATATCGTTTCGATTGCAAGTTTTCTGTTTCAATCGATTCTTCTGCCTCCTGAATGGTTTTTTGATAATCTCCTTTAAGCTCAATTACACCTCTTATGGAAATATACTCATTAAATGAATGTATGGAAATATCCGGCTCTAGCGAAACTCCTCTCATTTCATTAACTTCCTGTCCTTTTTCAAAATAGAGCGTTTCATTCAGCTCAAAACTGAAAACCGGTCGATCCTTAGACAATTCTCTTCCTCCTTTCAGCATATCCACGGCATATGATTATATGTCTTAATTATCTATATGAACAGTTTTATTCGGATATGCTTCCTATATAAATTTAGATAAATCCATACAATAATGTTTATGAACAGACTTTTGTTATTACACTGCCCTTTTAATAAGAAAAACGGAGCAAAATTCGCTCAGTCCTTATCACTAAATGCTCAGATTTACGCTTCCTCTAGTAGCTATTATGGAATAATAGCTACTGCTTGACCACCACTCCGGCTGCCCACTTCCCTTTC
>NZ_JAWDHA010000037.1:0-38379 GCF_034190895.1 Virgibacillus sp. M23
CACCTTCTCATAGCGGAGACTAATTACGTAGACTCCTGCGGGATTAGCGCGAGCCGAAAATCCACTTTGCAACGTGTTCTTCTTTGCAAAGTTAGTTGAGGCCGTGCCCGCGGAAAGCGAAGTAATTAGTCGGAGCATTGCCAATATACATCAAACATTTCAAAATAACTACTTGGCTTAACGCAGTCATTGCACTGATTTTATACTTTCTTAACTTAGAACAAAAGCGCAAGCGCCCGATTAGAAACGTAGCGACTGAAGCGAGTGATTGGAGGTAAAGGAAGCACGGTAAGCTTGCAAGCCGATGATGGCTTAGATTAGGACGATTCGTGAAGTCACCTCGTTTCTGGGCGCTGGAGCTGGACGCGGCTTAACACGCCCCTATTTATCCACATGGGCAAACTCTATAAGTTCCTAAACTAACAAAAACGCTACAGCATCACCTTTAGAGGTACTGTAGCGTGTTATTCTTAAAAACTACCTATTTATTTTTCTGTTGAAGATTCTTTGGAGTTCGTTTCTTTATTTGACTTATCTCCAGTAGGGTTTTCTTCATAGCTTACTTCCATACCTGCCAAACTATAGAATTCCTTCTTTAAGTTATTATACTTTACGGTATTATCATTAAACGCTTTATTTAAATCAATAACCTTTTCATAACTATCATTTATTTTATTAATTTGTTCAGTTAAAGTCTTTTGCTCAAGATCCTCTTTTTGAAGCATGGTATACATTTCTTTTTCGAGTTTTAACGATTCTTGATAAGCTTTATTTAGCTTTGAATACGTTTCATAGCGCTTTTCCATTACTTCGTTCATATTTTCAGCTTTCTTCTTCACTTTATCCGCTTCAAGATCAGTAATCAGCTCTTCTATTTCAGAGAATTCATTACTTGCTGCTTCAATACTTTCCTTTTCTTTAGCTATTTCTTTAGCACGTTGATCAATTGTTTCAATTGCTTGTTTAGAATATTTCTTAATTTTATCCATTTCGTCCATACCGAGATTGACAATTTTACTGTATAATTGCTGCTCTTCTTTTTCTAAATCAGTAATTTTACTTTGTTGCTCCTCAAAGCCTTGTTCTAAAGAAACAGCTTCCTCTAAATGTCCTTGAATTTTTTCCTCAGTAGACTTACTACTACAAGCAGAAATCACTAATAAAAGTATGATTCCTGCGAAAATGGCAGATTTTTTTAATGGCACGAATATTACCCCCTACAACTTTTCCATCAATTATTCGATTCTCAGTATACCATAAAATATATCGGACAAAAGATAAATCTAATTGCTCTAGCATGTATATAGTAAAACTATGATTAATATAACTTAAATATGATAAAATATGAAATTGAAATGAAGAATAGAGTATAGGATTAGGAGTGGTATGCATGATAACCATGAAAGATATTGTTCGTGAAGGGCATCCTTCTTTAACAACTGTTGCTGAAGAGGTGGAGAATCCATTAAACACCGCTGATAAAAAGTTATTAGAGGATATGATTACATTTTTAAAAAATAGTCAAGATGAAGAAATAGCTGAAAAATATCAATTACGCGCAGGGGTAGGTTTAGCAGCACCTCAGCTTGGCTTAAATAAGCGATTAGTAGCTGTACACTTCGAAGATCCTAATGGGAAGCAATACAGCTATGGGCTTGTTAACCCTAAAGTAATTAGTCACTCCGTAGAAAAAACCTATTTATCTACAGGTGAGGGGTGTTTATCTGTCGACCGTCCAGTGGAAGGCTACGTGCCTAGGTATGCACGCATTACAGTAAAAGCTTTTGATAAGGAAGGTAACCCTTTAAAATTACGGTTAAAAGGCTATGCAGCGATCGTATTCCAACATGAGATTGATCACCTGAACGGTATTATGTTTTATGATCATATTAATGAAGATAATCCTTTTGCTATTCCAGAAAATGCAAAACCAGTAGAATAAAGAGAAACGGCAGAACCCTTATGGACTGCCGTTTCTCTTATTCATTTATACTAAATTTACATATTCTAATCCTTTTCGTATTCCATCCTGATCAACAGAGGCTGTTGTAAAATCTGCTACTTTTTTTAATTCAGGAACTGCATTCCCCATGGCTATACCTGTACCTGTCTCCTTTAACATTTCAATATCATTTAAACCGTCTCCAAACGAATAGGTATCTTGTAAATCTAATCCACTAGCTTCAATTAGCTTTTCTACTCCAACCGCTTTAGACCCCCCGATTGGTAAAATATCACATGAATAATCGTGCCAGCGTAAGAAATGCAGGCGATCATGAGCTCGAGCAAAGAGCTTTTCTTGTTCATTTTCACAAAATATCAACGCTTGATGAATTTTGTTTACTTTATAAAAATCTGGATCTACTTTTGGATAGGAAATTTTCAGACTCCCCATACTCTCGGAAATAAAGGGGTGATCCGAAACCGAGGCTCTCATTTCCTGATTATTTAAATAGACTAACGGATAATCTAAATCCAGTGCTTTATTATATAAGTTAGCAAGCTCTTCTTTCTCTAGTGGATTTTCATAAACTGTTTTTCCTTCAAATACAACAAATTGTCCATTAAAGCTAACATAAGAATGAATATCCAACTCTTTCCGAATATCTTCAAACATAAACGGAGCTCTTCCAGTCGCTATCGCAACATAAACACCTTTATTTTTTAATTCTTGAATAGCCTCTTTTGTTGAAGCTGGTAACTGCTTATGATGATCTAATAAGGTGCCATCAATATCAAAAAATACAATTTTTTTCTGCATTCTGCTATTCCCCTTTTCTGGATGTATAAGAAATTAAACTATGTTAAAACTAAGTATACCAACGTATCAAAAGAAAGTCTGTAAAGCAATAATAAATATTTTTTAAAAGAAATAAAGTATTTTTATTTCAATCTTCCTCAACTCATACTATACTATAGATAAGAGGGATTGGATCGGTAGAACGTTTTTCTTGCTTTTCTTAAATCTGAGAAAGGAGCTGTAACGTCATGTTAAAACGCCTAAAAGAAAAGCTCAAGAAACGCTGGAAAGACTTTTTAGGCCAAGGACGTGTACCTACAACTTGTAAAAAAGACTACCATTGATAGTACCAATCGCAACAATATAAAGGTACCATAAAGCCGGAAATACAAAAACGGGAAATCGGATAAATCAGGAAAAACATGTATCAAATCAGGTATAATTTAGTGTAAATAAACGTGTTATAAAAATAGAAATGGACAAGAATGATAATTAAGGAGAGATGAGATGATTTACAAAGTTTTATATCAAGAACTGCCAGAAGAAATTCCAGTTCGAGAGCGTACGAAGAGTGTATATGTTGAAGGAGAATCTGTAAGACAAGTTCGAAAAAAATTAAATGAACGCAAGTATAATATTGAGTATATCCACGAAATGGATGAAGCACATTTAGATTACGAAAAATTATCCGATGATTTTAAAGTGGAGAACATATAAAAAATGAAGTTCGTTAAAAATGACCAAGCTGCTGTTTTTGCATTAGGCGGACTAGGGGAAATCGGAAAGAATACGTACGGAGTACAATTCCAGGATGAAATAATATTAATTGATGCTGGAATTAAATTTCCTGAAGATGAACTTTTAGGTATCGACTACGTAATTCCTGATTACACTTACCTTGTGCAAAACCAGGATAAAATCAAAGGATTATTTATTACTCACGGTCATGAGGATCATATTGGGGGAATCCCTTATCTTCTTCGTGAAATTAATGTGCCAATATATGCCGGTAAACTTGCGATCGGATTAATTCGTAACAAATTAGACGAACACGGTCTATTAAGAAACGCTAAATTAAATACCATACAAGAAGACGATATAATTAAATTCCGTAAAACTTCCGTTAGCTTTTTCCTTACTACTCACAGTATTCCCGATGCTTATGGTATCGTAGTTAAAACACCACCAGGTAACATTGTGCATACTGGTGATTTCAAATTTGACTTTACACCTGTTGGTGAACCAGCTAATCTTTCTAGGATGGCTGAAATTGGCAAAGAAGGTGTGCTCTGTTTGCTTTCTGACAGTACGAACAGTGAGGTTCCTGGATTTACCATGTCAGAAAAAGTGGTTGGGGCGAACATCAAAGATATCTTTAGCAGAGTAAATGGTAGGGTTATATTTGCGACATTTGCGTCAAATATTTATCGACTTCAACAGGTTGTAGAAGCTGCAGTTAATAATAACCGTAAAATAGCTGTATTCGGTCGTAGTATGGAATCTGCCATTAATCTCGGACAAGAATTAGGTTATATACAAGCTCCTAAAGACACATTTATTGATGCAAATCAGATTAATCGTCTTCCAGCTCAAGAAGTAACCATTCTATGTACCGGTTCACAAGGTGAACCTATGGCTGCCCTTTCCCGTATTGCCAATGGAACACACCGTCAGATTCAAATTATACCAGGTGATACTGTTGTATTTTCTTCATCACCAATCCCTGGAAATACAATAAGTGTTGGACGTACAATTAATAAATTGTACCGAGCTGGTGCAGATGTTATTCATGGCAAATTAAGTAATATTCATACTTCTGGTCACGGTAGTCAGGAAGAGCAAAAATTAATGCTTCGCCTTATCAAACCAAAATACTTCATGCCTATCCATGGAGAATACCGTATGCTAAAAGAGCATATGAAATTAGCCGAAGCGTGTGATGTAGAGCCAAGTAATTCATTTATTATGGATAATGGCGATGTATTGGCATTAGGAAAAGATAATGCCATTATAGCTGGAAAAATCCCTTCAGGTTCCATTTATGTTGATGGAAGCGGCATAGGTGATATTGGTAATATCGTGTTACGAGATCGACGAATCCTTTCTGAAGAAGGACTTGTAATCGTGGTTGTCAGTATAAATATGAAAGAGTTTAAAATCTCTGCTGGACCAGACATCATCTCTAGAGGATTCGTTTATATGAGAGAATCAGAGGATCTCATTAATGAAGCGCAAAAATTAGTCGCTTCTCATCTAGATAAAGTAATGGAACGAAAAACTACGCAATGGTCTGAAATTAAGAACGAAATAACAGATACGATTGCCCCATTTCTTTATGAAAAAACAAAACGCAGACCGATGGTGTTACCTATTATTATGGAAGTTTAATGGTAAAATAGTAGAACCGCTAAATAAAGATGATTAAATTTATCTTCTGACTGAGCGATAAATGAACAATCTGTCTGTAAAACAAAAACCCAAACTTTATCTAAAATATTTCAGATAAAGTTTGGGTTTTACATTGCAACAATTTTTTCGTCCCAGACTTTTTGTTTTTTTAGCTTTATTCCTCGATGACTAAATGTTTTTCGAAGCGAGAAATATCTTTATCCGCACCGATAACGATAAGTATATCTCCTTCTGTGAAGACGTGATCAGCACTTGGTGAGACATTTATATCCTTTCCTTGTTTTACTGCGACAACGTTACAGCCATAGTTGGCTCGTATATCTAAATCTGCCAATGTTTTGCCTAACATTTTATTTCCTACTTTAACTTCGACAATACTATGATCATCCGATAATTCTAGATAATCTAAAATATTATTGGAAATAATATTATGCGCTATTCGTTTACCCATATCTCTTTCAGGATGAACAACTTGATCAGCACCAATTTTATTTAAAATTTTTGCATGGTAATCATTTTGAGCCTTAACTGTAATTTTTTTAATCCCTAAATCAGTCAATATAACCGTCGTAAGAATACTTGCTTGAATATCATCACCTATTGCCACAATCACATGATCTATATTTTTAACTCCTAATTCTTTCAACGACACTTCATCCGTTGAATCAGCAATCACTGCGTGTGATGCAATATTTTTAAATTCATTTACTCGATCCTCATTATTATCAATAGCAAGAACTTCCATACCCTCCATGCTAAGCTCTTTACAAATACTACCACCAAATCTTCCAAGACCTATTACCGCAAATTCTCGTTTCATCCTGTTTCCTCCATCACTATTCTTTGTCCTTAGCTTATCACATATTTCTATATGAATAAAAGAGACAAATATTTTGTGAACGGATAGCTTTCGCTGCGACTGTAAGCCTCTGTCAACAACAATCTTGGACTTTAAAGGATGTCTGAAAGGGATTTCTGCCTGTATAAAATGAACCAAACGCTTCCCTATCCTCTCCAAAAAAAGCAACTTCCTAAAAACCCGCAGGAAGCCGCTTTTTGCTTCCTAGGAGGTCTCTAGAACTCAGTATAGGCAGGGGTTTTCTAAACCATTAAAAAGAGGCTGGAACAAAACACAACTTCTTTACCCAAAATACGAATAATCATGTTATCAATAGGAGTATCATCGCCGCACCGGGAAACTATACGCTCTTTCCACGAACACGGCCACAGCTAACTTGGTAAAGAAAAACACGTTATCAGTTGGATCTTCGGACTCGTGCGGTTCCCGCTAGAGTCTCGCTTATTTCAGGTGCTAAATGAATGATTCTAATCAAAAAAACGAACGATAATTAATTTTTTTAATTAATTATCGTCCGTTTTTAATTGTTTCTTCATTCTTTTGTCTCACCCTCTTAATCACATTGCATCAAGCATTTGAAATTGTGATTTCACTAATCCATAGTATTCTCCTTGCTTACGCATTAATTCACTATGATTTCCACTTTCTAATATTTTTCCTTGTTCTAATACGAAGATATTATCTGCTTCTCTAATGGTTGATAACCGATGTGCAATGATAATTGCAGTTCTCCCCTTCAGCAGCCTTCCTAATGCTTCTTGTATCTTTACCTCTGTCTCCGTATCAATACTTGCCGTGGCTTCATCTAAGATTAAAATACTTGGATTAGCAAGCAATGCTCTTGCAAAAGATAATAGCTGCCTCTCACCCGCCGATAAAATATTCCCCCGCTCTTCAACTTCCGTTTCATAACCATTTGCTAATCGCTGAATAAAATCATCTGCTCCAACAACCTTTGCTGCCTCTTTTACTTCTTCATCAGATGCATCTGGCCTACCAAATCGAATATTCTCTATAATCGTGCCTGAGAATATAAATGTATCCTGTAACACTACACTTATTTTTTGCCGTAAGCTGTTTAGATTTACTTCCTTTAAATCATGCCCGTCAATTTTTACTTTTCCTTTTGTAGGATCGTAGAATCTACTGATTAAGTTAGCAATTGTCGACTTGCCGCTCCCCGTATGTCCAACTAACGCAATAGTTTGACCTTGCTTAATCTCAAAAGAAATTTCATGTAAAGCAATTCGATCATTATCATAAGAAAACTCTACCTTGTCAAATTCTATATGCCCGTTCATGTCATCAATTCCATATGCATCTGCCGCCTCTTTTACATTTGGTTTTTCATCAAGGAATTCAAAAATTCGCTCTGAGGCGGCCATTGCCATTAGCATTTGATTATACATTTGCCCGAGTCGAGAAATTGGGTCCCAAAACATGCCAATAAAGAAGGCAAAAGATACAAAGTCTCCTATTTCTATCCCACCATTCTCCACACCTAAAAGAATTAGATAGGCACCATATGAAATAAGAATGATCGTACCAATTGCATTACTCATCTCTACAAATGGACGAAACATCGCGCTTTTCCTCGTAGCTTCTCTCCAGCTTTTATAATTATCTGAGTTTACTCCATGGAAATATTCCCCGTTTTCTTTTTCCTGTGAGAATGACTGGGTAATCCGCATACCTTGAAGTCCTTCATTCAAATGGGAATTCATGCGAGACTGTTGAATACGTACGGATTGCCAAGATCTACGAATAGTTCTTCTAAGCTTTGTTGTAAGGTAAAACATTACTGGCAGGATGATCATGATTGCAAGCGCCAACTTCGGACTTAATACGAATAAGATGACGATGATACCAACAAGTGTAACAACGTCCATTAATAAATTTATAATTCCATTCGTAAATAATTCTTGAAGTGAATTAATATCGTTCATAATCCGTACTAAAATAGATCCCGCAGATCTAGAATCAAAAAAACGATGAGATAGATGTTGTACATGAGAAAACAAATGCTGTCGAATATCATAAATGACGTTCTGCCCTAGAATATTTACCCACTTAATTCGATAGACGTTACCAACATAACTGAGTAAGTAAAGGATACCTATACCAATAACTAAATAGGTAAGAAGCGAAATATTCCCTTCGTCAATTGCTACATCAATCGCTACTTTACCAATTAAGATGGGGACAATAAGTCTTACAGCTGTTGAAACTAGCATTGCAATAATTGCTGCAGGTAAGTATGTTCTCGAATAAGGCTTTAAATAAATAAGTAATCTCCACATTTGCTTCCAGTTAAAAGGTTTTTCAATAGCTTGATCCTGTGTATAGTAAAATCGTTGCAAATGTCTACTCTCTTTTTCCTCTCTTTGTTGCGCCATAGTTTCCCTCCTTATGCATGTTGTCTATTCATGATCTCTTCACGATCCTGATATTGAATCTCATAAATACGCTGGTAAGCTCCCTGATTTTGTAACAGAAAATCATGTGTACCTCGCTCTACAACCTCACCATCCTCTAAAACAATGATTTCATCCGCGTGCTTTAAGGATGATATTCGATGGGCAATGATAAACGAGGTTCTACCTTTCATTACTTCTTTAAGTGCCTTTTGTATTTTAAATTCCGTCTCCATGTCTACAGCAGAAGTTGCATCATCTAACACGAGAATACTTGGATTAATACAGATTGCTCTGGCAATGGCAATTCGTTGTTTCTGACCACCAGATAGCCCCATTCCTCGCTCCCCAAGCATCGTCTCATATCCATTTGGCATCTTCATAATAAAATCATGTGCTTGTGCTCGCATGGCTGCATCTATAATCTGTTCTTCTGAAACATTTGGGTTTCCGTATGCAATATTCTCTCTTATTGTTGTTGAAAACAGAAACGGCTCCTGCAATACAAATCCAATTGCTTGACGTAAGGTTTTAATGCGGTAGTCGGAAACAGCTCTCCCATCAACTAGAACCTCACCTTTTTCAGGCTCATAGAATCTTGTTATTAATTGAGTAATACTTGTTTTTCCTGAACCAGTTGACCCAATTAAGCCAACTACTTTCCCTGGTGGGGCATCAAATGAAATGTCTTTTAGGGCAGAATCATCGTTTTCAGAATAGGTTAATGTCACATTATTAAACGTTACATGGCCTTTAATAGGCTGATCGATAGCTGTTTCACTTTCCTCTATATCCTCTTTAGCTTCAAGTATTTCTAGCAATCGTTCAGCAGAAGCTTTTGCTTGAGAAAATTGATTGACAACAAAACCCAGATTCATTAGCGGACCCATAATGTACCAAACCAGGCTAAAGAATGCGACGAGTTCACCAATAGATAAATTGCCGTTAATTACTAGGTAACCTCCAAATGCCAGTAAAGCCACGGCACAAAAGTTACCTATAAATTCCATTAAAGGAAAATATTTAGACCATATGAAAGATGTTTTTAAATAGTTTTGTCGGTAATCATCATTGCTTACAGAAAATCTCCCTATTTCAAAATCCTCTCTGGATAAAGATTTTACTGTATTCATCCCACTAATATTTTCCTGCACTCTTGTATTTAACTTTCCAAACGACTTACGAATTTTCCGAAATGCTGGATGAACCCGTTTATCGAACTGATACACAACGATTCCAAGAAAAGGCATTGCTGCCATCGTAACCAAGGCTAGCGGCACTGAAAAATAAAACATTACTCCTAAACTAATACCGATCAGTAAAATGATGCGCAGTAATTCAGAAAAACCAAATGATAGGAAAAAACGAAATCCTTCTACATCAGCGGTTAATCGTGACATGATGTCACCTGTTTTTGCATTGTCATAGTATTTAAAAGAGAGCCTTTGTAGTTTATCGTATAGTGCGTCACGTAATTTATATACAGCTATAATCCCAAATAAATCTCCTAAATATTGATGATAAAACGTAGCAAACCCCTTAAATATCATTAACAATAAAAATGCTCCTGAAATATACGGTATCAATTCATACTGATCAGCCAAAACGACGTTATCAATCGTCTGTTGCAATATAATTGGATACACAACGGTAATGACTGTAACAAAGAATAAGAAGAATAATGACAGCATTAAATATTTCTTGTACGGCCAAAAGAATTGCTTTAGCTTTTTAAATGTGTCCAAGTGTTTCCCTCCTTTAGATGAATTTCCGTAATTACTAATATAACGGGTTCCGAAATAAATATCCACTCTTTTAACTCAATTTTTTAAATTTTTTTCAAGTTATTATTTTTAAGAATTATGAATGTGTATGAACCCTTCATTCAATGGCTTGACCTATTAAAATATAAAACATGAATAGTTACATGATCAAACTTTTATCTTATTACCTTTATAGCATAAACGAACAATCGTTCTTATATACAATATTTTTTCCCAAACAAAAACCTCTGCTTCGTTGCAGAGGCCTATTGTTAGTTATTTTCAGCATGTACCAATCGCTGGATTCGCTGTTCAAGCATATTGGTATTACTTTTTCCCTTTTGTACAAAACGTAGTATTCCTGATTTATCAAATAGATAAAACGACGGAACATAATTCAATCCAAATGCATCTGTTATCTCATCATTGTTATCTACAATAATCGGTTCATGCATACCATAATTAGCTACAACTAGTTTGATTTTCTTCATGTTCTTATCACTTATAGAACGTGGTATATGAACTGAAATAACCTGTAAATTCCCTTGATAAGTATCTCGTAATTGATTAATTCTAGGAATGGCTTTTTTACATAGATGACAACTGACAGACCAAAAATGGATGAATGTTGGTTTTGAGCCGATTAAATCTTCCTTGGTAATCGAATCACTGTTTAACCAATTAGTGGCTCCATTTAATTCCGGCATCTCATCACGTAAACGCATGCTACTACCTCCTAAAGTATCCTTAAATTCAACCGTCTACCCATACCTATATATGAATAGTTGGATAAAATGGTTCGTTGAAAATAAGAATATTTAAGAGAAAAATTAATCTAATTTATGATTTACCATTTGGCAAACATCATTTGCACTGAATCCTTGAGCATTAATTACAGCACCAGCAATTTGTGTATCCGTCACACCCATTAAATTCTTATCCTGTCCAGAAATAATACAACAATCACAATATGCAGCATCGTCTGCATTTTTTAAATCTACAACCTCATGTCCCATCTCCATTAATGCCTCTTTAACATCTGTTAATGTTTCTTCCACACCAATACGTGCCACTTTCATTGCCTCCTCTATATATTTAATTCATATATAGATTTTGCAACTAATAAGAAAGATATACAAAAGCTATAAAGAAAGCATCTTAATTGTTTTTGTAACAGCTTCTACTCCCACAAGTAATGCGTCCTCATCAGGATTTAACTGTGCGTGGTGAAGACCATATTCAGAATCTACTCCTAGCCAAAACATAAATCCGGGTATATCTTTTAACATATACCCAAAATCCTCACCAGTCATTGCGGCATCTGCTTGTATATAATTCAGATCAGTCGCTTGAATTATTTCGGAAAAACGTTCCACCAGCTGGTGATCATTATACACCTGATAATAATTGGCACCATAATCAAGTGTAATGGAACAATCATAGGCCATTTCAAAACCTTTAGCCATTTTCTCCAGTCGATTTTTTACCGTCTGAATAGCATTAGGATGTTCGGTTCGAATCGTTCCCTCCAGCCTTGCTGTCTCTGCAATCGCATTCTGAACAAATCCACTTTCCATTTTTCCTATAGTGACAACCGCACCCTCCAGCGGGTTTATGTTTCTCGAAACAATTTGCTGCATCTGCACGATAAAACTACTTGCAGCAACCGCCATATCCCTTGTTAAATGCGGATATGCAGCGTGTCCACCTTTGCCAGTAAAATCTAAATAAAGTTCACTAGTATTAGCAAATAACAGCCCTGGTTTACTAGATACTGTACCTACTGGTAGTTCTGGAGCAATATGCAAAGCAAAGATTACATCTGGACGCCAATCATTAAATTGTTCAGATTGCATTAATGGAAGTGCACCACCAGGTCCTTCTTCGGCAGGCTGGAATATAAATAAACAATTATCCTTAATCGGATTTTCAATCATGTGCTGTAATGCTCCAAGTCCAATGGTCATATGAAAATCATGACCGCAAGCATGCATCTTTCCTTGATGCAAGGAAGAAAACGCTAAATTGGTCTTTTCCATAATTGGTAATCCATCCATATCAGCTCGAAAACCTATGGTTTTCTCCGGAGCTAATCCCGCTACAAATACAAGTATACCTGTTTTCCATAATTGAATAGACACTCGATCAGTCTGGAAATCTTTAATTTTTTCAAGCAAGTATTGCTGTGTTTTTATTTCTTGAAATCCTAGTTCGGGTATCTGATGTAGATCTCTTCTAATCTCTTTTAGTTCTAGCATATTTATTCCCTACTTAGTCATTTAATTTCCGTAGCTCTTGTTTGATCTCTGTCTTTGATTTTGTATTCTCATCGATTTCTTTTAATACTTTTGCAGGCGTGCCAGCAACCAATGTGTTTGGCGCAACATCCTTTGTAACAATTGCTCCAGCTGCAACGATTGCTCCTTTCCCTATCGTAACACCTTCCAACACAACTACATTTGCTCCAATTACCACATCATCTTCTACGACAACCGGTTTTGCAGATGGTGGTTCAATAACCCCAGCAAGAACGGTTCCTGCGCCAATATGACAATTCTTACCAACTGTCGCACGCCCACCCAGCACAGCGTTCATATCAATCATCGTTCCTGTGCCAATAACAGAACCGATATTTATCATTGCTCCCATCATAATGACACAACCGTCACCAATTTCTACTTGATCACGAATTACAGCACCTGGTTCAATACGAGCATTAATTCCTTTTAAATCTAGTAATGGAATTGCCGAATTTCTGCGATCATTTTCCAGCACATAATCCTCTATAACATCTTTATTATTCTCTAATAGGCTCTTGATTGTTTCCCATTCTCCAAATAAGACACCACTTTTACTCTCCAAAAACGATTGAATCGATTTATCTAATTCTAATTGACTTAAATCATTACCCTTTATATATACTTTCACTGGTGTACTTTTTTTGCTGTTTGAGATAAAGCTTATAATTTCATTTGCATCCATCATATTCATTATTTCGTATCCTCCTATTTATGTACTATCTTTTAATTTAGCAGATAGCTTTTTTCGTCGCAATTATTATCCATTATGTAAATTCCTAAAGAGGCTTTTACAAATAATCTTATCTAGATTATCCCTGTTCATTAAAGCAATGAAAGAGACTAAAGCAAAAGTATTTCTTCAAAAAATAACCCGAACGAATCAGTTCGGATTATTTTGGTATCATCGCTCTAGCAAAATACTTCGCTTTTTCAAGGAGTCTACTTATTTTGCCTGCGTTTCGTATAAACACTTAAATTTTTATTGTTCCGTTTTTGGGGGTTAACTATTTTAGTTTCGTCCCAGCATCTTCTCATGATTTTTGTGTATAAATGTCTTTTTTAACTTGCTTTAAAATGGCTCTTCTTGTTAGAATCCCATCAAAATATCCATCACTATCAGCCACACAGACAAAAGGATGGTTAATAACTGTATTTAAGCCTTTAAGTAACGAATCTTCTTTTGATAAGCAAGGTATTTCTTCATTTAAAACATCCTTAACAAGGATGTCAGAAAGCCGCTCAAACTCAAAACGTTCAAGCCCTAATATTTGATTTAATATATTGGTTTTAGCTATTGTTCCAATTAATTTATAAGATGCATCAAGAACCGGAACTGCGGAATATCCAGACTTTACCAATACAAGCAAAGCATGCTCTAATGGATTATTTACTTGTACATGTGCAACCTTCTCGGAAGAAATCATCACATCACCAACAGATAGATCAGTTAATTGCTTATCTTGCAACATACTCATCACATCACCCCTTATCATACTTTCATAGAAGGTACAGTTTCGTATCCATTTTATTAACCCACCAAACTACATTCTATATTTTACCATAGTGTAGAAATAAGAAAAACGAAACAAGCTAATTTTGGTTTGCAAAAGCAACTTATAAAAGTTATAATATGAACATATGATCATATAGTATTGGAGAGAGAAAAAATGGATTATAATCCAATTGATGAACAATTAATCGATGCTGTTTCACAAACGTTTAAAGCTTTATCTGATCCAACTCGTATTAAAATCTTACATTTACTCTTCCATAAAGAGTGTTCTGTCAGTGAGATCGCAGATTGCCTAAAAATGAATCAATCTACCATTTCACATCAGTTAAAGTATCTTAAACAGCTAAGACTAGTTAAAAACCGACGAGAAAAGACCATGTATTATTATTCTCCCGATGATTATCACGTTATGAATTTATTAGAACAAACTATTGAGCACAGTAAACATACACGATAGGAGGCTTGATTATGGGACATGATCATGACCATCACCATGGTCACCATCATCATACAAGTAACAAGAGGGTACTATTCTGGAGCTTCATCATGATTACGGCGTTTATGATAATTGAAGCAGTTGGAGGTTTGCTAACAAATAGTCTTGCTTTACTATCAGATGCTGGACATATGTTGAGTGATGCAGCTGCATTAGGATTAAGTCTTTTAGCATTTAAAATTGGCGAGCGACAAGCGACTACTTCAAAAACATATGGTTATCGTAGATTTGAAATCATCGCAGCGTTTATTAATGGCATAACATTGGTGCTTATTTCCCTCTATATTTTCTATGAAGCTTTTCATCGTTTTATGGATCCGCCAAATGTCAGTGCCAATATGATGATTATTGCCGTAATTGGGTTTATCGTTAATATCATTGTAGCTTGGATGCTGATGCGCGGAGACTCAGAAGATAACCTTAACATTAAAAGTGCATTACTTCATGTTTTAGGTGATCTCTTAGGTTCAGTTGGAGCCATCGTAGCAGGTATACTCATACTGCTTTTCGGTTGGAATATTGCCGATCCAATAGCTAGTGTAATCGTCGCCATTTTAATCTTAATTTCAGGTTTCAGAGTGACCAAGGAATCTATCCATATATTAATGGAAGGAAAGCCCGTGCATATAGATGTAAAAGAAATTAAAACAGCATTATTAAAGTTACAAGGAATAAAAGATGTGCATGATTTACATGTTTGGTCAATTACCTCTGAGTTTCCAGCGTTGAGTTGTCATGTAGTTGTTGATGATTCTATCCATCGTGATGACTTACTTAAACAAGCAAATCAGGTATTAAAAGACCAGTTTCATATATCGCATTGCACCATTCAAATGGAAGGTCTTCATACACCCTTTCAAGAAGATTGTGATTCCTGTCCTTAAACGCTACCGAGATTAGGAGTGTCTGCCTTATTTTGGCGGACACTTCTTTCTATGCGAATATGCTCTCCTCCCAATAACAACAGTTCCTAAAACAAATACAGTAGCTCGTTTTTCATTATTTAAACGGTTTAATACCTATCCATTTTATCGTATGTTCTTATGAATCAAATGTCAAGTAATTAACTGACTATTCCGATAAAAAGTGTGGCTAATTCAATTTTTCACTATTCGTGTTATAATTTTGTTTTAATGCATGTCGAGAAAGGTTTGTAACCAATGAACAGAAGATCATTTTTAAAAAAAGCGCTTGGTAGTTTCCTTGCGTTACTAGGGCTAAGCGGCGGAACATACTATTATGCAAAAGAAATTGAGCCTATACTTCTTCACATAAATAAAAACAGAATCTCATCTAAAAAAATAAACCCTGCATTTCAGGATTTTAAAATCATTCAATTTTCAGATACTCATATTGGATTTCATTACACATTAGAACAACTCCATGAACTTGTTCTCAAAATCAATGGACTAGAACCTGATTTAATAGTATTTACTGGTGACCTTGTGGATGAGCCCCACACCTTTCAATGGGATGATAAAATTGTAAATATTTTAAGTAAATTAACCGCTCCTAAAGGAAAATATTGGATCTACGGAAACCATGACCATGGGGGATATGGGACAGAGATAGTGATGAAAGTAATGGAAAATGCTGGTTTTCATCTTTTACAAAACAATCACACAACAATCGACGTTAACGGAGCGCAATTGACACTAGCAGGGATTGATGATGTTATGCTTGGCAAACCAGACTTACAATCAACACTTACTGAAGCTAATCCTGAACTTTTTACCATATTACTTGCTCATGAACCTGATTTTGCTGATCAAGCCGTGAATTACCCTGTAGATGTCCAATTATCTGGGCATAGTCATGGTGGACAAGTAAGATTGCCATTTATTGGTCACCTCTATACACCTGCATATGCTGAAAAATATGTGCAAGGAAAATATTCGTTAAATGATGATAAGCTTTTATTATTTGTAAATAGCGGAATCGGAACTACTAGACTGCCTTATCGATTTTTATGTAAACCAGAGATTCACCTCTATACCCTTGAACATCATAGTTAACCTTCAGGCTATTTATTAATGTCAACTAATTATATGTTAGCGCAGAAACAAAATACCTAATAAAACACACACTATCACTATTTCAGTATTTTGTTAACAATTTATACATGGTATTTTAGGGCTTTCCATGCTACACTTAATGGGATTTCAAACACGTATGGAGGTTTTACATATGCGGACAACGTGTAAATTCATTTTACCCTTAGTGTTTTTATTATTATTATTAGCTGCTTGCGGAAATAAATATCAAGGCGACTACTCTGTTGAAGTAAAGGACTTTTCATTCACGAACCAAGATGGTGAAAATGTCTCCAAAAGTGAGTTAGATGGTGACTTTTGGATTGCGGATTTTATTTTCACAAATTGTGAGACGGTTTGTCCCCCAATGACATCCAATATGGCTAATCTACAAACCCAACTAAAAGAAGCTGGCTTAGATGATGTTCGTCTTGTTTCGTTCAGTGTAGATCCAGATAATGATACGCCAGAAAAATTAAAGGAATTTGGAGAGTCCAGGGGTGCATCTTTTGATAACTGGGATTTCCTAACCGGTTATGAATTTGACAAAATCAAAGAGTTTTCTATTAAATCATTTAAAGCACCTCTAGAAATACCAGCAGACTCTGATCAGGTCATGCATAGCGTTTATTTCTACATCATTTCTCCAGATGGTGACTTTATTTATCGATTTGATGGAAGAAAGCCAGATGAAGTGAAAAAAATCGTTCCAACGATTCAAGATTTGAAATAACGTAATAACGAGCAGATAAGTTCTGCTCGTTTCTGTTGTTAAATGATTAGCTATCACTCTTGCAACAAGATATGCTTTGCGATAGGATATAGACAAGCTATTTAAGAACGGGAGCAAAGGAGGAGCCTAACTATGACAAACAAACAACAACTAGAAGAACTTGCAAAAGCACTTTATACGATTAATCGGCATGCTAAAACAGCTCCTGACCCGAAACACCTCTACGATATAAAAAAAGAAACTATAAGTCGCTTACTCTCTGAAAAACGAGCTAATAAAGTCGGACTTCATTTTTCTAAACAGCCTAAATTTAGTAATCAACATTCAACGCTTCTTGTTAAAGTAGCTAACTATTATTTCCATATTCCGCCAACCAAAAAAGACTTTAAGAATTTAGAGCACCTTGGATCATTAGACGAAAATTATCGGAACCCTCAAGCGAAAATGTCATTATCACAAGCGAAAAAAGTCATTTATCGTTATATTAATTGGAAGCCGGAAAATAAGAAAAGAAACTATGAAAAGAAACACTCTTCTGCTTCTACATATTTCACTCCTTCTTCATTGGGTAAAATGGAATGGCCGCCAAGTAAATCACACCGAAATTAGAAATAATATTTAGCCTCATAATATCCTATTCCATACAAATACAAGTCAGTTATACGCTTTATACACCCTTTTCAAGTAGTAGCGGCAATCCTCTACTGCTTTATTTATGTGAAAATAATCGTTTTCCTGCCGAGAACAAGATTAGCACAATACCAAAAATGGATAACGCTCGTAATAGTAGTGATAAATATGCATATGTAGATTTGTCTAATGTACCTGTAGTCATAAGAATACTAAAACATACTGTAAAAACACCTAAACTAATTCCGATGTACGACAGAAGCATATATGTACGTTTCCGCATATTCCACTGAATAAATATGTTTACGAAACGATATAAAATTCCTATTCCTAGAACGATCAGGAATAGTAACAAATAGCTACCCTCCCCTATTATTGATTGCAATCGATGCATATCATACTCTATATAAAGGATGTACATTGTATCGTCCCTTTCTTCTTTCCATAGATTAGTAGCATTCTATCCTACTCTTCTTTTAACTATACATCCTTATTCATCCCTAAGAAATTACCTTCTACACAAAATTCTCACAGAACATTTATTAAATTTGATATAATGGGCTAAATTGACAACTATAGAGGGGTGATTTGTATTTGAAAAAAGCATATTTATATATTATCACTGGTGCTGCTTTATGGGGGACAATCAGTTGGTATGTTAAAAACCTCTATTCGTTTGGCTTCACACCTATGGAGGTAGTAATTTTACGAGCATGGTCAACAGCCCTATTGCTCTTTCTTTACTTATTATTTTTTTTCCGAAACAAACTAAAGCTTAAATCCTTGAAAGATATAAGGTATTTCCTTGGAACTGGTATTTTAAGCATTACTTTCTTTAATTTTTGCCTATTTACAGCGATTGAATTAAGTACCATTCCTGTGGCTACAGCATTATTATACACCGCCCCTGCATTTGTAATGATATTATCCTTTTTATTTTTCAAAGAGCCCATTACGAAAGGGAAGCTTATGGCTCTTCTAACGACATTAATTGGAACTTGTCTCGTAGTAGAAGTCATACCATTTAATCTAAATGCTGTATCTCTAAGTGCAATTATTTTTGGTTTAGGTGCTGGATTTGGCTACTCCTTATATAGTATATTTAGCAAGTTTGCACTTCGAAAATACTCTAGTCTCAGCATAACTACTTATACGTTCATCATAGCTGCAATTGCATTATCACCTCTATTTCCTTACAAGGAAAAATGGGAATTACTCATGTACCCCGAGGTGATTTTCTACACACTTGGATTAGGCTTTTTACCTACTGCTTTCGCTTATATTATTTATACACATGGACTTAACCACACAGAAGCTTCCAAAGCATCTATTTTATCAACAGTTGAGCCAGTTGTAGCTACATTGATAGGTATATTAATATTTCAAGAGACGTTTTCTATCATCCAATCGATTGGGATGGCTTGTATTTTGGGGGCTGTTCTTTTTATTCAGTTAAATAACCAACCTAAGGCGGTCAACCTTTTACGAAAAACTGGTACATCATAAAAGAGGCTGGGACAAAACACAACTTCTTTACTCAAAATACGAATAATCATATGATCAATAGGAGAATCATCGCCGCACCGTGAAAATATACGCTCTTTCCGCTATTTAGCCACAAAAACGCCCCCTGAAATTAGATTTTTTACTCTAACTTCAGGGGGTCGGTACCTTATCGTTCGTTTTTAATTATTTCTCTTCATTCTTTTGTCTCAGTCTCTTTTACCTAGACATAATAGAGATCAAGCTTTTTTCCTCTTGTTTTGGACTAATTTCATCTGTTTCATTTCTAATCTAGTTTCTATCTGAGAAATGCTTTTCTTATCGTCTAGTAATTCTTGTTTATTTTGTTTAACTAACTGCTCAAAATTTAACGTTTTTGGTCGCATGTGATACACTCCTTTTATACTGTCAACAAGAGTATACCGTAAATTCTTGTAAACTAGATCACAAATTTTTAAATATTTTTTAACAATTTAATTAATTCACCTTGGAGGTAATTTTATGCAACATCTACTTAATAAAAATGTAAAAGAAATAGAAATATCAGGGATTCGTAAATTTTTTAATATGGTAGCAGATGAAAAAGATATTGTATCGTTAACCATTGGACAACCAGATTTCCATACACCCGATCACGTTAAGGAGGCAGCGGTAAATTCCTTACATAAAAACAAAACAACCTATACACATAATGCAGGTATTATTGAACTTCGTCGAGCCATAGCTGTGTTTAATCAAAAGCAGTACGCGATTAGCTATAATCCTGAAAATGAAGTCATTGTTACAACAGGTGCATCTCAGGCGATTGATATTGCTTTTCGTACCATATTGAATCCAGGAGATGAGGTATTACTCCCTGGACCAATTTACCCTGGATATGAACCGTTAATCCGCTTAGCTGGAGCAAGTCCGGTTTATATGGATACAACTAAAACAGGCTTTAAAGTTACTAAAGATATGCTTGTTAAGCATATAACAAAAAAAACAAAATGTATTGTTTTGCCCTATCCTTCTAATCCAACTGGGGCTTCATTCTCAACAGAAGAATTGCAACAACTTGTCTCCATACTGAAAGATAAAGAACTGTTTGTATTAGCAGACGAAATATATAGTGAATTAGTATATGACAGCCAACATATTTCCATAGCTAGATTTTCCGAGATAAGAGATAAAACCATTGTTATTAATGGGTTATCAAAATCCCACTCCATGACTGGGTTTCGAATTGGTTACGTATTAGCACCCGATTGGATCGCTTCGGAGATGCTAAAGGTTCATCAATATAATGTCTCCTGCGCTTCTTCCATTAGCCAGTATGCTGCATTAGAGGCTTTAACATATGGAATAGACGATTCAAGCGAAATGCGATCTGCTTATCAGCAGCGAAGAGATTATGTACAAGAGAGATTGAACAACATGGGGCTTAGTGTCCAGAGGCCTGAAGGAGCATTTTATTTCTTCCCAAAATTTCCGATAAAAGAAATAAGCTCATTCCAATTAGGATTGGACCTAGTAAGAAAAGGTAAGGTTGCGCTAGTACCAGGTAATAGCTTTTCTAAACTAGGAGAAGGATATATGCGCATTTCCTATGCATATCAATTAAAGACCTTACAAAAAGGACTGGATAGATTGGAGGATTTTATTCAGACGTATTTATAAACCGTTCCTATAATTACATCATTATAATTTCTATTTTTCATGTGCATCAGGGTGTTTCATGCTCTCATAAAGATTTAAGAGCCTATCCAATTCTTGACTAAGCGCAACTGATTCAAGATTGGTAAACCCTTTTTCCAATGCAACCTCCGTCATTTTATTACGCAGAAATTCAATTCTTTTAAGAAGATTGTCTGTTGTACTCATTATGATCGCAGTGATACCTCCTCCTTTTGGTTTATTTTACTGTAGCATAGCATTACAGAATTTGACAAGTTTTTCTTGCTATATAACACAAGCTATTTTATTTGTAGAGATTCTCTTACTCGCTTAGTTTTGTCCACTATGCTACTATAATAAGTGTAATGTTTTCTGGAAAGGATGTCTTCGGTGGCAGAAACAAAAAAGAAAAATGAATGGTTGGAATGGGTTAAGGCAATCATTATTGCAATTTTAATTGCTTTCTTTTTAAGAACGTTTATTTTTGCAACGTCTATTGTTGAAGGTGAAAGCATGGACCCCACTCTCCAAAACGGTGAAAGAGTAATCTTTAATAAAATAATCTATATTCTTGATGAACCAGAACGCGGGGACATTGTTATTATCGAAAGACCATTAAAAAATTATGTGAAACGTATTATTGGACTTCCTGGCGAGACAATCGAAATTAATGGAAGTAACCTTTATATTAATGGTGATAAATACGAACAAAATTTTTTAAATGAAGAAGCACAACGTCAGTCAGGTAATTATGGACCAGTGGAAATACCTGAAGGAAACTATTTTGTTATGGGAGACAATAGAGCAATAAGTAAGGATAGCCGAAATGGCTTGGGATTAATCGAAGAAAATGAAATTATAGGCCGCTCTGAATTTATCATTTTCCCTTTCGATCAATGGTCCTTAACCAGATAAATAATAATATAACGTAGTGTATGGGAAAAGATCAGACGATTCGTCTGATCTTTTTTGAAGTTTCCATTAATTACTTATTTTTCTGCATCAAAGATACAGTAACCAATATTTAACAGAATAATAACAAAACAAATAATACCGAAGACAGCTCCCATATCGATTTCCATATGTACCGCACCTCCTCCAAAAAGCTCCTATGTAACATAACTTAGTTAATCTTATTATTGGAATACTTCCACTTTATCATACCAATTTCTATTACCTAAGAAAAGTCAAAATATGATAAAATAATGCTATTACTAATTAAATGAAAACAGAAGCTGTTTCATATAAAAGCAGGTGATTTAAATGCTCCATTGTCCGTACTGTGGTACATCAATTAAAGAAGATGAGAGCTATTGTATTAAATGTGGCAAGAAACTACCAGAAGATAGGTTTAACCGGGTGAAAAAGAAAGTAGGCAAGCAATTTTGGAAGCTACCAGCGATTGTCACAGGCTGTGTATTGCTTTCTATCGTCTTACTCTATGTTACGTTAGAAATTCGAACTGCTAAAGCAAAGGACTTATACAATAAGGGTGAAGAGAAGGTTCTAAATGCAGAATATCAAGAAGCTAAAGAGCTCTTTCAGAAAGCGATTGACTATAAGCATAATTTTAATCAAGCACAGCATTCACTTGAATTTATGGAACATGCGTTATCTATAAGAGCTTCATTAGAAGAGTCAACGCAGTTTCTTAAAGAAAAAAAATATCAGGCAGCGCTCGATCTTATCAATAATACAGAAAACACGCTAAAAGACTTTGATGGGCCTGCGATAAACCAATTAATTGACGAGATTGCAGCTAATCGAAATGCTGTTAAATTAAAGCAAGTAACAGAATCTTTAAAAAAGGAACCGAATATTGATCAATTAAAAATATTACTTTGGGACGCTGCTTCTATCGACACTGAGGAAGCTGAACCAATTACAAAAGATATTAGAGACCAAATAATTAATTATACGTACACAAGGGCCAATGAGCAATTAAATAAAAAACAATTTAATGATGCGAAATTAATTGTTGAGGATGGCTTAAAATATGCTCCTAAGTCAGAGAAATTAACAAGTTTACAGACAACGATTGATAAGGAGCAGGTGAGTTTTGAAACGGCCCAGCAAAAAAGAATCGAGCAAGCTATGACCTCTGCTACGAAAGAACAGCAAGTAAATGAAAATGATGCGGTTGAATTAGTATCCATAAAAACCACTAGTGATGATCAAGGTAATCTTGTAGTTAAAGGGAAGGTTAAGAGTGTGGCAACCATCCCTGTTAATTCCATCATGGTTAAGTATAGACTTCAAACTAAGGATGGACATGAGTTATTAACAAATGGCGTTTACGTATATCCTGATGAATTATATCCAGATGAGTCCGGAAACTTTGAATTCACTCATTTTGATATCGACTATAAAGCCAAAGATGTAGAAACGGATGTTGAGAAAATAACTTGGTATACCGATTAATTAAGAGGCTCATTCAAGCGAGGTGAACAATGCAGTGCCGAAACTAAAGTATTCGACATATCTTCTATCAGGTCTTGTACTTATTATTGGTATCATAGCTATGATATTTATTTACCAAAAATGGCAAAGCGAAGATATGTCGATTAGTAATCCTGTCATAAATAAAGTAACTACAAGTAATCAAGATTTAGATTTAAAATCAATCATTCATGAAGCTGAAAAAAATGTAATTCAGATTGAGGGACAAAATGAAGATAGTACCATTACAGGCTCAGGATTCGTATATAATAAAAGTGGAGACATTATTACCAACGCCCATGTAATTAAAGATGCTGATGTAATCTATGTTCGTACTGCCAATGCGCAAATTTATCCAGCTGCGGTTGTTGGGATTGGTGAAGATACAGATATTGCTGTCATTCGTGTTCCACAGCTTGCAGGTCAATATATGGAAGTCGAAAAAGAATCGCCTTCTGAAATAGGTGATGAAGTTATTGCATTAGGTAGTCCACACGGTTTTCAAAATACTGTTACATTAGGTATTATTTCTGGAAAAGAACGTAATTTTACGGTGGATGGATTTAATTATAATAATGTATATCAAATATCTGCTCAAATTACAGATGGGAATAGTGGCGGTCCATTAATTGACAGAAAAACAGGTCATGTTGTTGGGATTAATTCAGTTGGAACTAAAGACGGCACGATAGGATTTAGTATCCCAATCACTGAAGTAATTGATGAAATGGACCAATGGTCACACGAAGCTCAAACGGATAAACTGGATTTTGCAAGCACATCAGATATTATTAGTTCTAAAGACCCCGATCAGATTCAAGAGGATGCAGAGTATTTAGTTAATTATTTCCTTGAGAGTATTGAAATTAGAGATTACGTTAATGCTTACGCACTATTAAGTAGTGAGATGCAATCTAAGTCCTCCTACGCGCAATTTCGAGAGGGTTATATTGATTTTATAAACGTGAAATTTTCAGAATTAAAAAGCACTATAGCAGACAATAATCAAGTTCAAATTGAAGCTTCCGTCACCATTGAAAAAAGATCTAAAGAGGAAGAAAAAGCTAGCAAAACATCTTATGCCTATACGTTTACTACAAAATATGAAAATGATCAAATTAAAATTACTAGTATTACAGCAACAGAAACAAAGGAATAAAGTTAAACTTCAATCAGCGGGAGTTTTGTTTATCCCCCAGAGGGCTTACTGCCAGTTATATTGGGGATAGATCGGCCTTATTACTATTAGAAATCCGTTATAACTAGGTAAAAGTCCAAACCATTTTCTCCGCGATCGCATATAGTGTAACTGTAAGATCGGAGGTGAAATAATGGGTTACGGATATGGCGGAGGCTGCGGCTATCCTAGTGGAGGATATGGTAGCAACTTTGCATTAATCGTAGTGCTTTTTATTCTATTGATTATCGTAGGTGCTGCATTTTATTGCTAAACCAAAACAACAGCTTGTGCCATCTTTCTTCTCTTGGCGCAAGCTGTTGTTCTTTTAATTATCGTTAAGAAGCATTTCTTTTAATTGATAGGCAGGTACTGGCCTGCTAAAAAAATACCCCTGCATTTCATCACACTTCTCTTGTTGAAGAAAGGTAAACTGTTCTTTCGTTTCAACACCTTCAGCAATAACTTTCATATTTAAAGAATGCGATAGTTGAATAATTGATTTCACAATCAGTCGATTCTCATCTTGTTTATTCATAAACATTTTATCAATCTTTAATTTAGTTATTGGAAATAAGCTTAAAGATTTTAATGAGGAATAACCTGTCCCAAAATCATCAATAGCAACTAAAATCCCCTCTGATCTAAGTTCTTGCAAAATATCCAATATCGATTGTTCATTTTTCATTGCCATGGATTCCGTTATTTCTAATTCTAGATATTTTGCATCTAAGTTTGTCTCATTTAGGATTTTTTTGATTTTTCCCACAAACCCTTTTTGGTGAAGTTGCACGGCAGATAGATTCACACTTACAACAATAGGTGTAAGTCCTTCATCCTGCCATTTTTTGTTTTGCCTACATGCTTCATGGAGAACCCACTCACCTATATCTATAATGATGCCCGTTTTTTCTGCAATCGAAATAAAATCACGTGGGGATATATAACCTTTTTCAGGGTGTCGCCATCGCAGTAATGCTTCCACTCCGATAATTCGTGAAGATGTAAAATCGACTTGCGGTTGATAATACAACTCAAATTGGCCGCCAATTATCGCTTTTCTCAGTTGATTTTCCATAGTAAGAAGTGACTTGAACTTTTCAGAGATAGAGGTTTCAAATAATTTATAGCAATTACGATATGTATCTTTTATTGAAAGCAATGCGGAGTTAGCGTGTTTAATTAAGTCATCAGCAGTAAGCCCATTTTGAGGGAAAAGACTAATGCCGATGCTTATTGAAGTATAGATTTCACAATCATTTATTTTTACTGGGTCTTGAAAGCAATGGATTAATCGTTCTGCAAATTTATTAATGGATGCCTTCGTATCTATTCCATAGTGTAAAACGAGAAACATATCGCCACTTAGGCGAGCTATAAATGTGTTTGCTTCAATAAACCCCTTTAATCTTTCTCCACTTGCTTTAATTAATTTATCACCTACAGAATAACCCAGTGTATCATTAAGCTCTTTAATGTAGTCCAAATCAAAGGAGTAGATTGCCAAAACTTCGTTTCGGCTGGTAGCTCGCTCAATTGCTTCATTCAGTACTTTTGAAAATAATGTCTATTAGGTAAGTCCGTTAGCTCATCATAAAATGCTAAATATCCGATTCTATTTTAAGTAACGTATAAGCAGCGTCATTTCCGGCTAAGATTATTCCACTCTTGTTCGTAATTAGGATAGCTTCTTGTAAATTAACTAAAATACGATGAGGGATTGGCAAAAAACGCTTCTGCTTAGACATATATCATTCTCTCCCAACTGACAACTTATCCAATAATTAATTTTTCTTTCGGGTAATGATAATTACCACTGTTTTTATTATTTTTAAACATAAATAAAAATGTAATGATACCTACTCTGCCGATAAACATTAAAATCATTAGAACAACCTTACTAAATGAAGTTAATTCACTTGTAATACCTAGTGAAAGACCTACTGTACCAAAAGCAGATGTTGCTTCAAACATAATTTGTGTTATTGAAAATGGTTCAGCAATTGAAATAACCAGTACAGATGTAAATACTAAAATTAGTGCCATTAAAGTTACGGTAACAGCTTTTAGTAAATCTTCATCATACACTTCTCTGTTAAATAGACGAATACTCTTCCCGCCTCTAGCGTATGTAATGATAAAAATTACAACTAAAATAAATGTAGTTGTACGTATGCCTCCTCCAGCACTGCTTGGTGAGGCACCAATAAACATTAATAAAGACATAAATAAATGGTTCTGCTCCGTAAGTTGGCTGACATCCATTGTTGCTAGTCCACCACTTCTTGTCGTTACTGACTGAAAAAGCGAATAAAAGAATGCTTCATGCCATGATTTATCGACGAAAAAATTAGTAATATCCAATAGATACATGAAAAAAGCACCAATAATAATAAGGATAAGAAATGTGGTGGTAGTAACTTTTGTAAATAAGCTAAAACGAATATGTTTTCGTATATCTGGCTTAGCAAATATGTATTCTTTTACCTCGATTAATACAGGAAAACCAATCGCCCCAAAAATAATTAATAGCATATTAATAAATTGTACAAAATAATCGTCTTTAAATGGAATTAGTGACGAACCCGTTATATCAAATCCACCATTTGATACGGCGCTTATCGTACCAAAGAACCCATGAAGATACGCTTCTTTAGCTGTATCAAAATATTGTAAAAAATACGTTCCTAATACAATAAATCCAATAAATTCAATCGTTAACAGTACATAAACAATTTGCTTAATCAAACGAACCATTCCTTCAAATGTCGTTTGATTTTGGTCTGTCATAATTAATCGACGTTCTTTCAAACCAATTTTTTTTCCTAGTAAAAGCCAAATGAATGTCCCAATCGCCATAACTCCTACAGCACCTAGCTGTAGAATTGCTGCGAGTAAAATAATTCCCGTAGTGCTTAACGTATCTGCAACTGTAATGGAACTCAAACCAGTGACACTAAGTGCACTGACGGCTGTAAATAGAATATCAATAAACGGAATATCTACTCCATCTTTATAAACGATTGGTAAGGACATAATGACCGTTGATAGTAACACGGCAAAAAAATAAAATAATAATAAGATTTGAACTGGTGACAGCCTATTTGCCCAGCGAATCGCTGTCGTCTTTTGGTATTGCATATGTAATTACTCCTTGTTTGCTCTGGTGTTTACATCCATATGTACTAAAAATCCTATTCATATTATAGCAGGCGCTGTAGATAAATGCGCCTATTTCATTCAAAAAAGTTCGCGACCCGAATTTTCGCAAATTTTAAAACTTCACCAATGCTTGATTAACTTTTATCACGTAATTTCTTTAAATTTCTTTAATAGTTCTTTACCTTGATATCCTTCTTCAATTAACGTAGTTAGCATTGATTCAATATTTGCCTTTCTTCTATCTACAATATTACCTAAAAATAACACATTCATGTTTGAGCCGATCTCATTCATACCTATGATAGAAGTGATAAATGTCGCTGTATCATTACTTTCTTTTGTAATTTTAACCTGAATTAATATCTCATCTTTATTTTTACTTAATTGTTCAAAATATGGCATGTATGAGCTTTCAACGTAAGCCTCTACTGTCCATTGGTTTTTATCATCTTCCCGATTAATAATTAAACCATCTATCAATGGAATCCGATGTGGAATGATTTCTCCATCCTTTTCTTCCATCACATTTAATAATTTTAGTTTAAAAGTTTTCAACGATACCACTCCTCGTATAGTATATTAAGGAATTAATTTTCAGCCTATCCATTCTGATTCATTTAAATAATATACAAGCTGTTGCAACTCGTTTGTGGAATTTTTCATAAATGCGTTTATTTCATTGCATCAGATCTCAATCACTTGGACGTTCCGTGATGTTCCTAGATAATGTTCTAGGATCATTTGAGACAATTCTTTTCACTCCACCGGGCATAACCGAAATTGTAAAACTGTTTCCCGAGTGCTCGCAATAATATTGTCAGCCAAATTACGCAGGAAAAACAGCGGTTCCCCACCGTAATTCGTGCAAATCGCTCTACTATCAATCAATAAAAATTCATCAAATGATAATAATTCAGTCGTTGATAGAAATTTTTAGTTTTCACCAAAAATTCCTTTTGGTATACAATATGTGCAGCGTAAATTGCATTGATCCGTTACTGAAATCCTTACATCTTTAAGTGGTCTTCCAAATCGATCCTCCATAATTAATCACGACATTGCCTCCCCCCTTTATATTAACGAAAATTCGCTTGACCCTCCATGTCTTCCAATAATAGAACTTCTAGTTCATCGCCTTTTTCGTATTTTTCTTTTCCGCCCGGTATTTCTATCAGACATGTAGTATACGCTAGTGAAGATACCACATTTGAATGATCTATCCCAGCAAGTTGTACATATAGTTCTCTACCCTGATAGCTTAGTTGTCCTCTCACATATCGAGTATATGGATTCATTTTTGGAAAATCATCATCTAGTTTTGCTTTGACACGTTTCATACAAACATTTTTTTGATGCATTATCCCTCTAATCATTGGTCGCACAAATAATTCAAAACCTACGTAACATGCAGATGGATTACCAGATAGTCCAAATAAAAGTTTCTTTCCCTTCACCGCTACCGTTGTTACACTTCCTGGCCTCATCGCTACTTTATTAAATAAGGTAGTTGCACCTAGCATGTTATAAAGCTCTGGCATAAGATCAAAATCACCAACGGATACACCACCTGTCGTGATTAAAATGTCTACTTCTTGAAGTACACGCTTGATTCGCGAATAACTGGAAGTAACATCATCATCAAGCTTTCCATAATAGCTAGGATCTCCCCCTGCTCGTTTGATTTGTGATAATATCATATATGCATTCGAATTATATATTTTTCCACTTTCCAGGTCTTCATCTGGCTCAAGAAGTTCCGTCCCTGTCGCAATAACACCAATAAGTGGTTTTTTTATCACTTCCACTTGATGATACCCAAACGTTGCCAATAAAGCTTTTATACCTGGATTGATGATTGCTCCTCGATCTACTAGCAAAGTTCCTTTAGCTAATTCAGAGCCTTCTTTAATAATATTTTGATTTTCTTCCATTTTTTTGGCTAATTCCATATAATGAATACCGTCTTTTTGATAGGTGTAGCAATCTTCAAGCATAACAACACAATTAGCTCCCTGCGGGATTTTTGCACCAGTCATAATCCTTGTTGCCTGTCCTTCACCTAATTCATTTCTGGGTAATTGTCCAGCTCCAATATAGTCGATAACTTCAAAAACAACCGGATCTTCATCTGTAGAATATTTCGTATCCTCTGCTCTAATAGCAAAACCGTCATAAGGAGATTTATGAAAGAAGGGTATATTATGTGTTGCAATAAATGGTGCTGCAAGCCGACGAAGGTCACAATTTTCAAGTGAGACAAGTTCCGTCTCAGCTTCCCATTTATGTCTCATTACTTTGTTAATTGCTTCATCCACCATAATAGGATTTCTAGGCTTCACCATACATTTCTCCCCTTATCCCTTTATATAAAGCTAGTGTACCAAAAATAGTAATTTTTTGATATAGCCTACGATTTGTGAAGCACGCACAATTCCAAAACAATATATCCAGCATGTAAAGCAAAGAAATAAAAATCGTCTTGATTGAACTTATATATACTTTTTGATTGTTTACCCCACATCTAACTGGCAGTAAGATCCCCATTTCAAGAAACAAAGTGAAACCAATTTGGGGAAGTGTGGATCGACTGCCAGTAAATGTCCGATTGGTTCAAGGGCCTTTAGCTCATACCCTTGTGGTACTAACAATCTGAGGTGAACCCCCCCCGGATTGAAGTTTCACTTTATTGTATAATGGTAAAAAACAGGTGAGGTGTGTTCTTATGAAGAAGGGTATATTGTTCCTATTAATGCTTTTACTTACCTCATGTAGCGATGACAAACCTGTTATTGAAAGAGCAGATGCTGGAATAAACCAAGAAAATAACGGAGCCGCATTCTTGGAAGAAATAGTAATAAAGATGTAGAAGAATTTATAGAGCTTTACTTAAAGAATGAGAAAATAACCATTAATCTTCAATTGGTCCCGATATTAAGATCATATTTACATACATCTAGCGACCCAAAATCAGCTATGGAGAAAATGGATTCCGCTCACTGATTTAGCAAAACCAATCTACCTGCTCGAATTTTCTTGTACCAACGATTTGTGCTCTTATTTAATTTTTAATCCAGCTATGAACCATAAAGCATACCTTATATCCGATTTAGCAAAGGCTGTGACTATTCATTCACAGACCTGTTTGTATTTCAACGGGATACACCTCCTCTTCCAGTATCAAATATCGTAGTTATTGACGTTGAAAGCTGGGAAATAGTATCATTAGCAAATACTAGTGGTGAAGATATTCTTCCTTTTATATGACCATTAAAAAATGCTAAATGAGAAGATAATCAAACCTTATCTGTTTTAAAACCTGATTTTCAAGAACCAGAGCTAATAAAACAAACTACCTTAGATGATCTATCAATGAGTACCATCACTTTAGAAATTAATTCACAGTAATAAAGGAGAATGATAATGACAATATCAGCAATCGACACAATCATGAGTCATCGGTCTATTCGTAAGTTTAAAAACCAAAAACTTTCAGAAGAACAAATTCAAACAATTGTGACAGCCGCACAGCAAGCATCCACCTCTAGTCATGTTATGGCTTATACGATAATTGGCATCACTGATGAAAGCATAAAAGAACAACTAGCAGAAATCTCTGGACAACCCTACGTAAAAGATAATGGACACCTATTTGTCTTTTGTGGTGATCTACATCGCGTGGAGCAAATTGGTAGCAATGAAGAAAGGCTGGCTATGCAGAAAAGCTTGGAAAGCTCTGAACAATTTATTGTCATGACAATTGATGCAGCGCTTGCTGCACAAAATGCGGCAATTACTGCCGAAGGCCTGGGCTTAGGAATCTGCTTTCTTGGAAGCTTACGCAATGACGTTCAAAAATTAAACGATTTATTGAGGCTACCTCCAAGAGTAATACCATTGTTCGGATTAGCCGTTGGATATCCAGACCAAGAGCCTGAATTAAAGCCAAGATTACCATACGAAGCCGTTTACCATCATAATACTTACTTACAGATAGAAAAACAGCTTCCTTTTATTCAACAGTTCGATCAAGAGCTTCACGATTATTATCAGATACGGACGCAGAATAAGCGCAAAGATACATGGACAGAACAAATGGTGAGAAAATTTTCAAACCCGATTCGAATGGATGTTGCTCCATTCTTGAAAATGAAAAATGTAAACAAACAATGAGCTTCATTTATCCCGCATATAACTAGCAGCAGGTCCCTAAAGTGAAACCCAATATGATAAGTGAGGGATCGACTGCCAGTACATGTCCGATTGGTTCCTATCAGTGGAGGGAACAAGCTCCACTGATTGTAGTTTCACTTTATGTATATAACTAGGGTGTGGAACGAAACTAAAATAGTTCGAATAAATATTAATATGAAGCGCAGTCAAAAATACGTAGATTTTTAAAGAAGAGCGCTTTTTCTGCGATGTATCGCTGTCGAAGTCTTCCTTATCCCACGGGGAAAGGCGCCAACTGTAGATGAGCCCCAGGAAGGTTGTATACTGATGGAGCAATGATAGAACCTATTTAAGTAAATAAAATTATTTTGTTCCAGTCTCTAGTTAAAATGAAGTTCTTCAACATGATCAATCACTTTCCACTCTCCATTGACTTTAAAACGTGCTTCAAAATATATATTTGTCATTTTTTCACTTCTTGGTATCGGAAATATATCTGGATCTTGAGGTATGTATACATTTCCGCTTTTAAGCGTTCTATTTACAGGACTACCAGTAAAATCATGATTTTTATGATCCATAGATACAGATATTAAGGGGGACTGATGATGTACAACTACCTCCTCATTTCCAATATACTGTAATGATCGAAAAACTTCTATTCCTTCTTGTGTGTTTTCAATTCGTATATGTAAAATAAAATCATCCATCTCTTTACTTACTGTTATATCCTCCACTAATTTTGCATTTGCATTCCTAAAGTCGCTATAAATAAGTAAGAGTAAAAAAATACCAATCATCAATAAAATAACAATGATTTTCTTCACATGAAATCCTCCCACAAAACCTCTTACATATAAGACGATTTACCCCTTAATAATGTTTCAATTTTTAATAATTTTTCATAACTGGTTATAATAGGAAAAATATCCATCGTATATTTACCTCTAGAAATCCTCATTCTAACTAATGATGATATCACAAAGGAGGATCTGTATGACTGTATCAAGCCAAGTTAAACAAACCATAGCAGGTCTTAAAAGTGCCCAAGCCAGTTTTGAACAATTTGCACTACAAACTGAAAACAAGCAAGCAAAACAGCTATATGAAAATGCTGCACAACAAACAATGGCTATCTTACAAAGTGTAGAGCCTAGAGTGAAGCAAATAGAACAGGAAGAGCCTCAATATAAAGGGTTTTAAGAAGAAATTAACTATTTCGAGGCTGGAATTACCAGCCTCCCTTTTTAGCTCGATAAATGAAATGGGTGATTAAATGCAATGGAGATGGGCTAGAAATTTAATGATAAGTTTCTTACTAATTACATTAATTGGTTGTGGTAATGACTCTGCTTTAGAGCCACCGACCAATCAACCGAATGGAGACATAGATTTAACAAAAATATCGACAAATTCATCTGTAAGTCAACATCATGCAAACAGAGCGAAAGAAATACTTAGTCACTACCAGGAAATAACTACAGTAAAGGCAGTTAATACAGATAAACATATGCTAATTGCGATAGAAATACAGCATGGTAAACGATTTCAACTGGGAAAGATAAGAGAACAACTAACCAAACAGATGAAAAAGGAATTTAAAGACTTAAAAGTCGAGCTTTCGACAGATAAGAAAATTGTTATGGAATTAGAAAAATTAGAGAAATCTATTCAATCCAAATCCTATAGTAAGAAAAAGCTGGAAAAGAAATTGAAAAAGCTTATTGAATTCTCCAAAGAGCAGACATGAGGAAATGAGGGATAATGAATGGCAGATAAAACGAAAAAAAATACACCGCCTGATGCTCAGGAATATCAAGCTTTCCAACAAGAGAGGGAAGTGAAAAGACCCATATTAAAAAATTGTGTAAAAGCCTTTTTAGTAGGTGGAATCATTTGCTTTATAGGTCAAATCATTTCCACTTTTTATATCTATTACTTTCATTTCACGGAACAAACTGCAGGAAATCCCACTGTAGCAACTCTGATCTTTATTACGATGTTGTTTACTGGATTTGGATTTTATGATCGAATTGGTCAATTTGCTGGGGCTGGTTCTGCCGTACCCGTTACAGGGTTTGGTAACGCTGTTATTTCAGCAGCAATTGAGCACCGAACTGAAGGATTTATCCTAGGAGTAGGTACGAACATGCTGAAATTAGCTGGACCGGTTATTGTCTATGGTGTCTTTTCTGCATTTGTAATTGCCCTCATCAAAACCATTCTCATTCAGTGGGGTGGATTATAATGCTGACTGGACACCAAACATGGGTGTTTGCTAATACTCCTGTCATTATTGCTACTGGAACGGTCGGCGGACCGTTCGAAGCAAATGGTAATATAGCGAATGACTTTGATTTACTACATGAAGATATGTGGCTAAAGCAAGATTCCTTTGAGAAAGCACAACAAGCATTAATGGAAGAAGCTTGTCAAATGGCTATCAAAAAGAGCAAAATCGAAAAAGAACAAGTTGAATTTTTTATTAGTGGTGATTTGATAAACCAAATTACACCTAGTAGCTTTGCTGCAAAAACGATCGGCATTCCTTACTTGGGAATTTTTAACGCCTGTGCTACCTCTATGGAGAGCCTTGCATTATCAGCTATGATCATAAATGCCAAAGGAGCAAACTATATCTTAAGCGGAACTTCAAGTCATAATGCAGCTGCAGAAAAACAATACCGATACCCTACCGAATATGGAGGACAAAAACCGCCAACTGCTCAATGGACAGTTACAGGAGCGGGATGTGCATTACTCGCGCAACATGGTCAAGGTCCAGTTGTTACTTCCGCAACTATAGGAAAAATTGTTGATATGGAAATGACAGACCCGTTTAATATGGGTGGAGCCATGGCACCAGCAGCAGTGAATACAATTGAAACACATCTTAAAGAACGGAACATCGACCCCTCCTACTATGATTATATTATTACTGGTGACTTAGGACATATCGGTAGAGAAGTCTCCTTGGACTTATTGCAGAAAAGAGGCGTAACCATCCATGAAGACCAATATGTTGACTGTGGATTAACCATTTATCGGGAAGGTCAACCCGTTCTAGCTGGAGCTAGTGGCCCTGCTTGCTCAGCCATTGTAACGTATGGTCATTTTCTTAATTTAATGAAGAAGGGTGAAATTAAACGCATATTAGTTGTAGCAACTGGTGCGCTTCATTCACCACTAAGTATCCAACAAAATGATCCAATACCTTGTATTGCGCATGCAGTATCAATAGAAGCAGGAAGTGATGTTTCATGATCTTTTTTTGGGCATTTGTAATCGGAGGTCTAATTTGTGTAGTTGGTCAACTCTTACTCGATGTTCTAAAACTAAATCCAGGGCAAACATTGACTATATTGGTTGTATCCGGGGCAATTTTAGACGGTTTTGGACTCTATGAACCATTAATCGACTTTGCTGGTGCAGGGGCTACTGTACCAATTACAAGCTTTGGGAATTCACTGGTACATGGAGCAATGGCAGAAGCAGAAATCCACGGTCTAGTTGGAGTTGTAACTGGGATGTTTGAAGTAACAAGCGCTGGTATTTCAGCTGCAATTATTTTTGGTGTTATCGGTGCCATAATTTTCAAACCAAAAGGTTAGGAGGGTATTGAATGACAGTAGGTTCTCAGGTGAAAGGCTGTTTTTCTTCTATAAAAAGTATAGAGGCTACATTGCATCTATTATCAGAAAAAACAACGGAACAAGAGGCACAGCAAAGATACCTTCAAGTAGAGCAGTTAATAACTGAAATAAAAAGAGATTTGCAACAGCACGTTATTCAACTTACGAAAGAAGAGCCACAATACAAGTAATCTGTAATAAGAAAGGATAGATAACCGATGCCAGAATGGGTTATTGTGATCATACGGTCATTTTCTCTACTGATCATTTTGTTTTTTATGACGAAATGGCTTGGGAAGAAACAAATCTCACAATTAAATGTGTTTGAATATATTTCCGGTATCGTACTTGGAGGAATAGTTGCCATCCACACGATTGATCCAAACGCAAACTTAATTTATGCTATACTGTCCATGTTTATTTGGTTTATCGTACCATTAACTGTAGAGTATATTTCTTTAAAAAGTAAACGATTTCGGAACTTCACAGAGGGAAGCAGCACTGTTTTGATTCAGGATGGAAAAATTATGGAAGATAATCTTAAAAAGGAAGGATATTCGACAGATGATCTTTTAGAGAAATTAAGGGATAATAATGTTTTTCTTGCATCTGATGTTGAATTTGCTGTACTTGAACCGTCCGGTTCTTTAAGTGTTCTTCCTAAAAAAGAAAACCAACCTCTAACAGCAAAAGATTTAGGATTAAAGCTGGCGCCTGAAAAAGAACCTCAAACGGTTATTATGGATGGTGAAATGTTGTTAGAACCTCTTGCCAACTTATCCTTAAGTGTCAACTGGTTGGAGACTGAACTTGATAAACAAAATGTTAGTATAGAAAATGTATTTCTGGCGCAAGCGGATAATGACGGACAGCTATACCTTGATTTATATGACGATTTGCTTGCTGTGACGGAGCCGTCAGAAAAACCTTTACTTATGGCAACCATGAAAAAATGTCAAGCTGACCTCGAGCTTTTTTCATTAGCAACTGAGAATCAACATGCGAAACAACTTTACGAAAAAAACAGCAAAAAACTTCAGCAAGCTATCGATTTACTTAATCCATATCTCATCTAATTATACACCCCCTTTACGTACTTATGTGTAAGGCGGGGTGTATCTTTATTGTCCAGCCACCGATTTCCTTTTGTTGCGGTTGCTTTTCGTGTAAAATAAAAAGTGAAACTTCAATCCGTGGGGTTTTTCTTTATCCCACACTGATAGTTAGTACCACAAGGGTATGACCTAAAGGCCTTTGAACTAATCGGACATTTACTGGCAGTCGACGATCCCTCACTTATCATATTGGGTTTCACTTTAGGGACCTACTGCCAGTTATACACGGGATAAAGTAGTTATCTTTATTATATACGAAAGGGACTGAGTAACATGAGGAACAAATTGAAGGCCTATCGTTTTCCCATTATTTTACTATCATCGATCATTATAGGTTCTATTATTGGTCTTGCATTTGGTAAAGAGGCAACGGTAATTAAACCATTGGGTGACTTATTCATTAATTTATTATTTATGATTGTTGTTCCACTCGTTTTCTTTACCATATCATCTGCGATTGCCAGCATGGATAGTATGAAACGGCTCGGGAAAATCATGGGTTCTATGCTTACAATATTTATTGTTACTGGTATCATCGCATCAATATTTATGCTTACAGCCTCAGTAATTTTCCAGCCTGGTTCAGGTGTTGATATTCCACTTATGGAGCCAGATAATGTAGAAGAAATGAGTTTTTCTGAACAGATCGTCAATACATTTACCGTACCTGATTTTGTAGATTTATTTTCTCGTGAAAACATGCTTGCACTCATTATATTTTCTGTTTTAATCGGCGTAGCAACCGGTATTACAGGAGAAAAAGGTCGCCCATTCTCGAAATTCTTAACAAGTGGCTCTGAAGTATTTATGAAAATTATACAATTAGTCATGTATTATGCTCCTATTGGTTTAGGCGCTTATTTCGCTGCTTTAGTTGGTGAATTTGGAGCAGACCTGATTGGTGACTATGCAAAAGCTGTCATTATATATTATCCGGTTTCCTTCCTTTATTTTGTAATTGGCTTTACACTATACGCCTTTATAGCTGGTGGCAAAAAAGGAACCGTTCGATTTTGGAAGAACATTTTATCCCCTGCAGCTACCTCTTTAGGTACTGGTAGTAGTATTGCATCGCTTCCTGTGAATTTACAGGCAGCTAAACGAATTGGCGTACCAAAAGATATTAGGGAGACTATACTTCCCCTAGGAGCAACTATACATATGGATGGTTCATGCCTTTCTGCGATGTTAAAAATTTCCTTTGTCTTTGGTGTTTTTAATAAGGACTTTACAGGTATAGATACATTCTTAACAGCAATCGGTATCTGTTTGTTATCAGGAATTGTTATGAGTGGTATTCCTGGTGGTGGTTTTATGGGTGAGATGATGATTATTACCTTATACGGACTACCTATGGAGGCTTTACCAATTATATCGGCCATCGGTGTCGTTGTCGATCCACCAGCCACAATGGTTAATGTTACAGGTGACACAGTTTCAAGTATGCTTGTTACAAGACAATTAGAAGGAAAAGATTGGATGGAAAAAGCAAAAGCATCAACTGCTTAATAAGAAAAACGGAGCAAAATTCGCTCAGTCCTTATCACTAAATGCTCAGATTTACGCTTCCTCTAGTAGCTATTATGGAATAATAGCTACTGCTTGCTTGACCACCACTCCGGCTGCCCACTTCCC
>NZ_JAWDHA010000038.1:0-37878 GCF_034190895.1 Virgibacillus sp. M23
ACAAACCCCACGGAAAGGGAAGTGGGCAGCCGGAGTGGTGGTCAAGCAGTAGCTATTATTCCATAATAGCTACTAGAGGAAGCGTAAATCTGAGCATTTAGTGATACGGACTGAGCGAATTTTGCTCCGTTTTTCTTATGATGGATTCCATAAACACCTGTTTTTATTGGAACAGGAGACTTCACTAAAAGCAAAAGTGTAATCTTTAACGATAGAATAAAAATATGTAGTAAAGGAGATAGTAAAAAGAAAAACAGGTGGGGTAATATGAAAAAATACATGATGCTGACAGTCCTTGTTTTTCTGATTGTTTCTTTTGATATGTTGCCATCCGTTTCAGCGAATGGCTATGGCTGGGGGTATAAGAAGAATAGTGATCATAAGCTCCCTGATATCGGTGAATATCAAGACATGCTTAAAAAATATGGTGCTTATTATGTAGATAACACTGGAGAAAAAACAATTTATCTGACATTTGATAATGGTTATGAACAGGGATACACAGATAATATATTAAATGTATTAAAAAAACAACAAGTACCAGCAACGTTTTTTGTAACGGGTCACTATGTGGAAAGCGAACCAGACTTAGTAAAGCGTATGGTTGATGAGGGACATATCGTAGGAAATCATTCCTATCATCATCCTGATTTCTCTATTATGGATAAAGAGGCAATTAAAGAAGAACTGGAAACATTGGAAGATGCAGTAGCTGAAGTATCTGATCAGAAAGAAATAAAATATCTCCGACCTCCAAGAGGTATGTTTAACGAGAATACATTAAAATGGTCGAAAGAACTAGGCTATATTCATATTTTTTGGTCGTTGGCATTCAAGGACTGGGAGACAAAGAAGCAAAAGGGCTGGAAGTATGCATTCGAACAGACGATGGATCAGGTACATCCTGGTGCAATTATTTTATTGCATACGGTTTCATCGGATAATGCTGAAGCACTTGATCGTATAATTACCGAATTAAAAAAGCAAGGATATCGCTTTAAAAGTTTGGATGATCTTGTCCTAAAGGATCAATTACCAAAAGCAATCTATGGGCTATAAGTCAGCTTAAATAGATATTCTATAAAATACAGTGAATAGAAATGCGAACGTCGGTAGAGAGAGTAACAGAGGCGATGCTTCGTCGTTAGTAAAGTTACTCAAAGGAGCCTGAACCATTACCCACGAAAATCAGCTGCTTAGAAGAAAGCTGAGACAGACGTTCTATATAAAAATAATAAGATTAGTGGGTAAGGTCATCGACGGGTGATCTTATCCACTCACTAATTAATGTTTCACTTTATCATTGACTTTTGAGGTAGTTATTTTTGTTCCTACTCAGATCGTAACTTAATAATATTTTATTTATAATTTTCCAAACTTTTGATATACTGATGAAAAGCATACAAGGAGTTGGACATTATGAATAAAGAAGATCTGATTGCTCCATATAATTATAATATTGTCATGGAAATGGAACGTCATGCAAATGACCCAACTAAAGTTGCCTTGATTTGGGAAAATGAAGGTGGAGTTCATAAGGAAATTACATATAGTGAATTAATGCGGAATGTAAATAAAATTGGAAACGCTTTCTTGGAGAGTGGCTTGCAAAAAGGAGACAAAATTCTTGTGATGATACCTCGCTTGGTAAAAGCTTATGAGGTCTATTTAGCAGCTCTTAAAACAGGAATCATTATTATTCCAAGCTCAGAAATGCTGAAGACAAAGGATTTACAGTATCGTGTTACACATGGAGGGGTTCGTGGAGTTGTAAGTTATTATCCGTATGTTGAACAATATTATGGTATTAGCGAATATGATCAGTTACAAAAAATTGTAATTGGTGAGCCTGTGGATGGTTGGCTTTTTCTTGAAGGATTAATGGAAGATGCATCAGATCAATTAGAATTGGCATTAACCTGTAAAGATGATATTGCGTTTTTACCGTATACGTCAGGAACAACTGGCAATCCCAAAGGTGTAGTGCATACACATGGCTGGGGATATGCTCATCTGAAAACAGCTGCAAAAAACTGGCTAGCAATAAACGAAGGAGATAAGGTTTGGGCAACAGCTGGTCCAGGATGGCAGAAATGGGTTTGGAGCCCATTATTATCTGTGTTAGGTTCAGGAGCAACAGGATTTATTTATCATGGAAAATTTGACGCGGAAAAATATCTACAGTTACTGCAGGAACAAGAAATTAATGTACTTTGCTGCACACCTACGGAATACCGAATCATGGCAAAACTCGACAATTTGGAAGAATACGAGCTTCCTGCCTTACATAGTGCTGTTTCGGCTGGTGAGCCATTGAATGTGGAGGTAATCAATACATTTCAGCATTATTTTAATGTAACGGTTCGTGATGGGTATGGACAAACGGAGAACACATTACTACTTGGATTTATGAAGAATATGGATGTGAGACCAGGGTCAATGGGAAAACCAACTCCGGGTAATGAGGTCGATATTATTGATGAAAATGGTATTCCCGTTCAAGTTGGGGAGATTGGCGATATTGCAGTAAAGCTCGATTGCCCAGCCTTGTTTCGAGAGTATTATCAAGATACAGAACGGACTTCTATGTCAAGACGTGGCGATTACTATGTGACAGGAGATCAGGCTTCTAAGGATGAGGAAGGTTATTTCTGGTTTGAAGGAAGAAGCGATGATATCATTATTAGTTCAGGATATACAATTGGTCCTTTTGAAGTAGAGGATGCATTGGTTAAGCATCCATCTGTCCAAGAATGTGCTGTTGTAGCAAGTCCCGATGAAATACGGGGGAACATTGTAAAAGCCTTTGTGGTGTTACGTCAATCTCAAGCAATAGGATCAGAGTTAGTCAAGGAGTTGCAAGAGCATGTTAAAACTTTAACTGGTCCATATAAATATCCAAGAGAAATTGAATTTATTGATGAATTACCAAAGACTACTTCTGGGAAAACAAGAAGAGTTGAATTACGTAATCGAGAAAAATTCAAGGTAAATGAATAGAAATGGTTAAAGAGGGCTCATATGCTCTCTTTTTTGTAGTCTAGGAAATTATAAAAGGAGTCAGCTGTCCAGAAACTAGGCGATTTCACGAATCGCCCTTTGATAAGTCATCATTGACTCGCAAGCACTCTCCGCTGGCTCGCTCCAGTCGCTACGTTTCTAATCGGGTGCTTTCGCTTTTGTTCCTTCGCATAGCCATGTTTTATAAACTCATTTATGTGGGAATGTTACTAGTGAGCATCGTAAAAAAAATTAATCAAAATGCTTGAAAGTCAAAAAAGGTCAGAGTATAATAATAGTCAAAGGTCAAATATAGTCAAAGTCAAACTTTTAATGATTACAATAAACATATTTCTAAGGAGGAATGGAAATGCTTTGTCAAAACTGTAAACAAAACGAAGCTAGCATTAATGTTGCAATGAATATCAATAGTCAGCATATGCAAATGCACCTATGTAATGAATGCTTTCGTGAAATCCAAGGGCAAATGATGAATTCCAATGACTTCTTCTCACAATCCCCATTTGAACATATGAATGGTTTTCAAGCGAATGGATCTCCGAAAATGGGGACAAGAACAAAACAAAAAAACGGAAACCGAGGTAATGGATTAATTGATCAGCTTGCAAAAAACGTAACACATGCAGCAAGGGCTGGTTTGATTGATCCGGTAATCGGCAGAGATAAAGAAGTCAAACGAGTTGTTGAAACTTTAAATCGTAGAAATAAAAATAATCCCGTATTAATAGGAGAGCCTGGTGTTGGTAAAACTGCGATTGCAGAAGGCTTGGCACTTAAAATTACAGAAGGAGATGTGCCTACAAAATTAATCAATAAAGAAATTTATATGCTAGATGTGGCATCACTTGTTGCTAATACGGGTGTTCGTGGTCAATTTGAAGAACGTATGAAACAATTAATTAACGAATTACAAGAACGTCAAGATGTTATCTTATTTGTTGATGAAATACACCTATTAGTTGGAGCAGGCACTGCAGAAAGCTCGCAAATGGATGCAGGAAATATTTTAAAACCTGCACTAGCCAGAGGTGAATTACAATTAATTGGTGCTACAACATTAAAAGAATATCGTCAAATTGAGAAAGATGCGGCACTAGAACGTAGATTACAGCCCATCATTGTAAAAGAACCTTCAAGTGAAGAAGCAGTTCAGATATTACAGGGTATTAAGGATCGTTATGAGAAATTCCATGAGGTTCGTTATTCTGATGAAGCTATTCGGGCATTTGTAACACTTTCAAAACGATATATTCAAGATCGTTACTTGCCTGATAAAGCGATTGATTTGATGGATGAAGTTGGTTCACGTTTGAATCTAGCTAATGCTTCGAAAGACTCTGATACAATAAACCAACGATTAGAAGAAATTATTAAAGAGAAAGAAGAAGCTGCTGAAAGAGAAGATTATGAACGTGCTGCAAATTTAAGATATCAAGAAATACAGTTGCAAAAACAACTAGATAAAGCGAAAGATGAAGAACAAATTATCGATGTAGATATTTCCGATATTCAATTGATTGTTGAAGAAAAAACTGGGATACCTGTTACAAAGCTTCAAGCTGATGAACAAGAAAAAATGAAAAACATTGGTGAAAACCTAAGTGCAAAAGTGATTGGACAAGATGTAGCTGTAGATAAAGTTGCCAAAGCGATTCGTCGTAGTCGAGCAGGCTTAAAATCAAATTATCGACCAATTGGTTCTTTCCTTTTCGTTGGACCAACTGGTGTTGGTAAAACAGAACTAACAAAAGCCTTAGCGGAAGAATTATTTGGCTCCAGAGATTCGTTAATCCGTCTTGATATGAGTGAGTATATGGAGAAACATGCTGTATCAAAAATCATTGGTTCACCTCCAGGCTATGTAGGTCATGAAGAAGCGGGTCAATTAACGGAAAAAGTACGTCGCAACCCATACTCCATTATTCTATTAGATGAAATAGAAAAAGCACATCCAGACGTACAAAACATGTTCCTACAAATTATGGAGGACGGTCATTTAACGGATTCGCAAGGAAGAACAGTTAGCTTTAAAGAAACTGTAATTATTATGACGAGCAATGCTGGAACAGGTGTTAAAACAGTGAATGTTGGTTTTAATAGGGAGTCCCATGAATCTGTATCTACGATGGAGAATCTGGGGGCATATTTCAAACCAGAATTTCTTAACCGCTTCGATGCGATTATTCAATTTAACGAACTAACCGAAGAAAACCTAATGCAAATTGTAGATCTTATGCTTGCTGATCTACAAAAAACAATCGAAGAAAATGATCTATCGATTACGATTACAAATGAAGCTAAACAAGAATTGGTTCGACTTGGCTATGACCGCCGTTTTGGCGCAAGACCTTTACGTAGAGTAATCCAAGATAAAATCGAAGATCAATTAACAGACTTAATATTGGAAGATGATAATGTTTCCAATGTAAAAGTAGACGTCTTCAATCAAGAAATTGTAGTGCAAAAGGCGTGAGTTAGATAAATGAAAAGGGGTTGGGACAAAATACAACTTCTTTACTCATAAATACGAATAATCATGTTTGTCAATAGGAAAATCATTGAAGCACCATGAAAAATATACTTGCTTTCGCGGGCACGGCCTCAGCAGCGATATATCGCACGCAGAAAAAGGGTTCTTCTTTTTCAAGGAGTCTCATATTACGGAGCTAATGAATTAGTTTAATCAAATAAACGAGCGATAATTAATTTAAATAATTATCGCTCGTTTTTTATTGTTTCTTAACTACATTTGTCCCAGCCTTCTCTTTGCCACATTTTCTGAAGATAAGTGTGTATTTCTCTTGGCAAACCTTTTATATCCTCTATTCAGCAGGAATAGTTTCCTCATACAACTCCCATAAACTAACATCAATGCTATTCATAATTCCGCTGTTTTTGTAAGAAAATAAACCTATATTAAGTTGAAAAAGAGGATGTCTTTATGATTAAAAGTAAGCTATCAATCGGATTTATTTTTTTTATTGCACTTTTTAATGTTCATATAGTTTCCATACATAGTGAAGGATCTTCGGGTATGCAGATGCATTTTATTGATGTTGGGCAAGGAGACAGTATGCTAATAAAAACGCCCGCAAACAAACATATCTTAATCGATGGAGGTCCACCAGATGCAGGGAAACGAGTAGTGAAATATTTAAAAAAACAGGGTGTGAACAAAATTGATTTGCTTGTAGCAACACATCCTGATGTTGATCACATTGGTGGGTTGCCCTATGTGATGAAGCATATCAAGGTGGCAAAAATATTAGACTCTGGGAAGTTACACACAACACGGATGTATGCAAAATATATACAGGAAATACGAAAACAAGCTATTCCTGTGAAGGTAGCCAAACTACACGAAAAACTATTGGTTGATCCGCTGCTAAGTATCCAGGTATTAAACACATACGGTAAATCAAAAAACAATAACCAATCTTCGATTGCACTGAAGGTTAGCTATAAGGAAGTCGACTTTTTATTAATGAGTGATGTAGAAATGGAACAAGAAAAAGAAATAATGAAAAACATAGAAATAGATGCAGAAATTTTGAAAGTCGCCCATCATGGGTCGAATACAAGTACGTCCCTTAGATTTCTTAAAGCCGTGAGTCCACAAACGGCAATATTAACGTATAGTAAGGAAAATGATTATGGGCATCCAGTTAACCGTGTGATAAAGAATCTTTATAAGGTAAATGCAAATATATATTCTACAGGGGCACTTGGTAATTTAGTTATTCGAACAGACGGTGAAGATTATCTCGTATTCCCAGAAAAAGAACCATTTTATAATTTAGATGCAAGTTAGCGATTTACAAATATATACAAAAATGATATCATAATGATATAGAAAGTATGGGGAAGGTGTGTATTATTATGATTCGAGAAAAACAGGCGTGGGTAATTAATGGTTTTATAGGGATTTTACTTATTGCAGCATTAGTAGCTGGAACTGTATTTAGTTTTTTCCAGCAGCAATTCGTACTAGGTGGAATCTGTCTAATTCTTGCGATAACGTTAGGTAGTGGTATTACGTTGGTTCAACCAAATCAAGCCGCAGTTGTTATTTTTCTTGGTAAATATATGGGGAGTATTCGGCGAGAAGGAATTGTAATAACTGTGCCATTTTCAGTACGAAGAACAATTTCACTGCGAGTACGAAATTTTAATAGTAAGCGTTTGAAGGTCAATGATGTGAATGGGAATCCAATTGAAATTGCTGCGGTTATCGTATTTAAAGTCGTCGATAGTGCTAAGGCAGTTTTTGATGTTGATCGTTATGAACAATTTGTTGAAATACAAAGTGAAACAGCTATTCGTGCTGTAGCTACCAAATACCCTTATGATACATTTACAGATGCTGAGCTAACATTAAGAGGTAATGCACAAGAGGTGTCTAATGAATTAACAGCAGAACTTCAGGATCGGTTAAATGTTGCTGGTGTTAAGGTAATCGAAGCCCGTCTAACACATCTTGCTTATTCAACAGAAATAGCTCAGGCGATGCTTCAACGCCAACAAGCAAGTGCGATTATTGCAGCTAGAAAGCAAATCGTAGAAGGTGCCGTAGGAATGGTTCAAGATGCTATTTTACAGCTTGAACAGGATGGTTCCGTTGAGCTCGATGATGAACGTCGTGTAGCAATGGCAAATAATCTACTTGTATCGATTGTTTCTGACCATGGCACACAGCCTGTCGTTAATACAGGAACCCTATATCAATAATTAAAAGAGGGGTAGTATGCCGAAGAAAAAGAGTTTTCCATTGCGGATAGATCCTAAGTTATATGAGATATTGCAGATTTGGGCAAAGGATGAGTTTCGCAGCGTAAATAGTCACGTAGAATATGTCTTACGAGAGGCTGCTAAAAAAGCAGGGAGATTGCCAACAAGCCAAGATAAGAAAATTGGAGAAGATTGATGAGGCTAGGATGAAAGAATTTTAACCATATAAAACCGAAACGTTATCTAAAATATTTTAATTTCGTCCCAGCTTCTTTCAGCTTGTAGAGAAACCACTGTGTTTTCTACAAGCTTTTTTTGTAGTATAGGAAATTACAAAATTGTCCCATGTGGATAAATATAGGCGTGTTGAGTCGCGTCCAGCTCACGACCATAGCATGCCTTTGCAGTTCTTGGGCACCCGTAAAGCTACGTTCTACTCATATGATAAATCCCCTTATCTTCATTAGAAAGTAGATTCAATCCAGTCTTTGAGTAATTAGTGAGAAATATTAAAAGTTAATTCCTAATTTATTTTTAGGCGAGACACCTAATTTTAAATAAATGTATTGACTAATTAAAGATTTAGTTATATGGTTAGTTACATAAGTAATGAACCAAAGAACAAGGTGATGATATGAAAAACAGTTTAGATGAAAGCAAACCTATTTTCTTGCAAATACGAGAACAGCTTGAAGATGCAATCATTAATGAGTCGATAAAGCCAGGGGAACGTGTTCCATCTACTAATGAATTTGCCAACTATTATCAAATTAATCCAGCTACTGCTGCTAAGGGGATTAATGCGCTTGTAGCTGAGGAAATTTTATTTAAACGGCGAGGTGTTGGTATGTTTGTAACAGAAGATGCTAAAGAAATTTTAATAAAAAAAAGAAAACAAACATTTTATGAAAATTACATGCTTCCATTAAAAGCGGAGGCTAAAAAGCTTAGGATAAGTCTGGAGGAATTAAGAGAAATGATAGATAAGGGGGGATACGAATGAAGATTGAAGTTCGTAAAGTAACAAAGCGATACCATCTTGATGAAGCATTAAAGAATGTCTCTTTTACTTTAAAAGGACCAAAAATTTATGGATTGTTAGGCAGAAATGGTGCAGGTAAATCGACCTTCATGGATATTTTAGCAGGGAATATCTTAGCAACTAGTGGCGAGGTATTGATTGATGGTGAAAATCCATTTGATAATCAAACGCTCAGTTCATTGGTTTGCTTAATTAAAGAAGGTAATAATTTTAAAAGGGAGTTAAAGATAAAGGAAGTTATCCGTATCTATGCTTTTTTCTACCCAGAATGGGATCAGCAGCTTGCTGAACAATTACTTCATGAATATAATCTCAAACCTCAGGCAAAGATTAAGACCTTATCAAAAGGAATGGAATCAGCTCTTGGAATAATTGTAGGTTTGGCAAGTAAAGCACCGATTACCATTTTTGATGAACCATATATCGGATTAGATGTAGCAGCACGCAAAAACTTCTATAAACAAATGTTAGAAGAATTCGAAAACGAAAAGCGGATGATTATTTTTTCGACGCATTTAATTGATGAAGTAAGTCTTATGTTTGAAGAAGTACTGATTTTACAAGAGGGACGGCTTGTACTACAAGAATCTGCTGAAGTACTTCGGGAACAAACATGTGCTGTGACGGGAAAAGTGGAGGATGTAGAAGCCTTCATTAAAGGTAAAGAAGTAATTGAAAAGAAACAGTTGGCAGGGATGATGACAGCCTACCTCTTTGGAAGTATGCAAGAGGCTGAAGAACAGGGATTAAAGGTCGAAGGAATTCCAACGCAGGAGCTGATGATCCATCTAACTGAGAAAAAGAGGGGAGCTTAATTAACCATGAATCAGTTAAAGGGACTATTATATTTCTTTTTGGTTGATATTCGTCATTCAATGATGATCTTTTGGACAGTATTATTATCCATATTAGTTGTTTGTATTGCCTTTGGTTTTTATCTCGATGCCATTGATGGGGGAATGATGACTTTTAGTTTAACGGCTCCAATTTATATATATTGTAGTATTTTAGCTTTTAACGTGGTAAAAGAATTTATCCCATTTTCTATTAAATTGGGGGCAACACGAAAGAATATTTTTATTAGCATAGGTATCTTCTTTTTCCTACTAGCTATTACAAAAGCAGTTGTTGCAAGTATTCTACAGGAAGCTATTTCATTTTTTACAAAGGTTATTGGTATTGAAGATTTCTACTTTTTACATCTTGCCTATTTTGTAAATGATACGTGGTATATACGAATAGGAATGGATGTCATGTTAATCTTTTTCTTAATGTCACTTATGTTTATGTTAGGATTGGTTTTTTATAGACATGGATTCTTAGGTGGTGGAATAAGCTTAGGTGTGGCTGCGGTTGTATTATTATTTGGTATTGCTCAGGGCTGGTTGATTGACTTTATTGTAGATCTAGTTGTGCATATTAATATGGTATTCTTTCTCCAATTATTCGCAGTTGGATTACTGCTATATCTTGCCTCATTTGCCTTTTTGAAACAAATAACAATTATAAAGGTGCGATAAGGTAGGTGCCAAGCTCCACTTATATTTATAGAAAAGAAGATTCGTTCCAAGCCATCGGCTTTGCTCCGCAATGTGGCGTTCACCGCTGTCTTTCCTTCTACAGGAAATGGAAGGAAAGGCAGCGATACATCGCTCTTGTTTATCAAGGAGCTATATATTTTATGAGGTATAGTAGTGCATTGTTCGTGTAATGAATTAATCGTGTTTGTTATGTTCAATCCCTTTGTTTGACTTGTGTGAACAATGGGGGAACTGCGATAATCCTGATGAAGACGGACAATTTTAGTCTAAGCTATTGGAGAAGAAGACACGGTGTATTCGTCTGATTAAGAAAGCGAGAAGAATTTCCAAGTCTAACCGTTCCTTTTTATGTTAGTGCTGTTTCTTTTTAAAACAATAAATAGCTACAGAAAGAATGATTATGATAAGGACAATCGTTGTAAAAGCAGTAGCAATTAATTGGGAGGTAACAGAACCGAGAACAAGCATTTCATGAATATAAGTTGATAAATTAACAGGACTCCACTTTATATGTGTACCAAAAACATTAGTAACAATACTTAAGATTATTGTTGTAAGGATTGTTAAAAATGCAACTAAACCTGGTGTTTGTATAATAGCATTATAAAAAATGGAAATGGTTACAACTAAAGTTAACCAAAGACCGTAATAGAATGTAACAAGTAACATAGATAAAAACTCGATTTCACCGTACAAGCTATTCGTATAATACCAGCTTGCTGTGATACCAAGAAACAAGGAAGTCCAGACAAGCAATAAAAGAGAAAACCATTTTGCTAAAATAATCGAACGGTAGGAGATGGGTTTAATAAGAAGCAAATCCATTACACCATTTTTTTGTTCTCCTGCAATGGTTCCCATAGAGATTAGCACAATTAAGAGAACACCAAGACTGGAAAATTGCCCTAAACTCATTAAAAGTATGTCTTGTGGAGCGTACTCAGGAAGTTCTAACACAGTTCCATCCGGTAATCCACCGATTGATTCTAATATCTGAGGAAGATAATAATTAGAGATTGGATCCATAATTGCTAAAAGAAGGAATACGAGTGGTACCCAAATCCATTTCTTGTTTCGCCAATTCTCTAACATCTCTTTTTGAAGTAAAACCTTAGTATGCATTATTCGTTCACCACCTTCATAAACATATCCTCTAAGGACGCACGATGTAATGTGAAATTTGTGAGTGGCCATTGTTCTTTAGAGGCGATTTGCAAAATTTCCTGTCGGGCATTTTGGATATTATGTGCGGTAATCTGAATCGTATCTCTTTCTATATAAACATTTCGTACGGAGGACAAAGTAGAGATTTTATCACGATAAATTGGCAGGTTTTCATGGCATTGAATGGATATCTTGGCTGTTTGATATTTTTGACGTAGGACATGCATTTCTCCTGATTCAATAATTTCTCCCTCTTTAAGCAGCAATAATTCATCGCTAATCTCATCTGCATCGCCTAATATATGAGTAGAAAAAAGAATAGTCATCTGTTGTTTTAACTCTTCCATAAGAGAAAGAACTTCTCGACGTCCAATGGGATCTAAAGAGGAGACTGGTTCATCGAGAACTAATAGCTTTGGTCTATGAATAATTGCTTGAGCTATTCCAAGACGTTGCTTCATCCCTCCAGAATAGTTACCAATTCGTTTGTTTTTTGTATTTGCAATTCCTATTTTTTCCATTAGAAAGGTAGCTCTTTTTACTGATTCTTGCTTAGTTAAACCTTCTAGTTGCCCGCTAAATGTAAGAAATTCCATTCCGGTCATCCAATTATAAAATACAGGATATTGAGGCAAGTACCCAATAAAGCTTCTAGCATCATCGTTTTTTGGTTTGTTTGCAAATTGTATGACACCGGAAGAAGGCTTTAGAAGTCCAGTTAACATTCTTAGAATTGTGGTTTTACCAGCACCGTTCGGCCCGATTAACGCAACGCATTTTTGGGGCGTTAGTGTATAATTAACATTGTTAACAGCTAGCTTATTACTAAATTTCTTGGTTAAATTTGTGATTGTTAATAATGTCATCTATTGTTGCCTCCTCCCGAAAATAAAATATGCAATCGGTCCAATGGTATAAATGAAGATAATAATGAAGAACCACATCCATCTCGGTCCATTCGTCTTTTCGACCTTAGCCCAATCAATAATTGCAATGATTAATAATATTCCTTGTATAACTAGCAACGGAGTAATAACCGCCCAGTTTATGGATTCAAACATTTCCTGCATAGTAACCTATCTCCCTTTTTATATTGCGAGCCATACGATTCCGATCGTGATCAGGACGAACAGGATAACAATAACCCAAGAAAGTGGTCTACCCCAATTCATTGTCCAACCAATTCCAAATCGCTTCTCTAAAAAGATCGTAGGATCGTTTTTATTTACATAAAATTGTCCAAGCTTCCAGTAACGATCATCATCCTTGTCGATTACTTCTACTTGACCTTTGCTTGAAGCTTTAATCCGACTGCCTCCTTGCCCGGTTGTAATGGAAAGGATAATAGCACCGATGGTTAATCCAATACTAATAAGGATAGCTGCACGAATCATTAAAGCTTGCGGTATCGGATACATAAAAGAGAATTGTACAATCGAAAACAGAATGGTTAATAGAATGCCGCCGATAATTGTAAATGCAGACCATCTTCTACGAAATAGTATATTCTGTTGCATAGATTCATTCGGGTTTTCAGCGTTTATTTGCTGCTTAGCTTTACCAATTATTGTATTAACAAAAACGAAAATTAACGTTAAGTAAAGCTGGATAATCGGCATTGCTAACACGGTTCGGTGTGATTTTTCAGCCCAATTAGTAACTTCGCCTTGGAAATTATATTGCATCGGTATTTGTTCAGGGAATTTTGCGTAGGACATCATACTAGCTATGATAGTTGCTATTGCGATAATAATTGAAAAAAGAAACCATGCATTGGAATATCTTAATTTAGATTGGTGAAATTGGGTATGAATGTAAACCTTCTGTGATTTTTCTTGCTTCCAATTAGATAATTTTTTCAACTGTTTCATCTTTATATGGAAAACGTAATAGCTGAGAAAGCTAAGTAGAATAAATACAGAAATGACAATGGCGAGCAGAATTCCAACTGCTGATTCTTCTAAGTCAGTTATCATATCGGTAATAAGAAAAATGCCTGTAGCAAAGGCGCTTAGGAAGCTAATAGCATAAGCATATTGTTTTCTCATTTTTTTAAGCTCTGGGGTATAATACACAGTCTCTGGAATAGATACACCAAAGCTTTCTGTTTTTCTAGTCAAATATGGTACGAAGATAAAAAATATAAACATGGGCACGAGTAAAACGATTAATACTAACGTTATATTATTCATCTAGGATTCACCATCTTTCGTAAATTCTGAATAAATATGTGAACACATGTTAAGAAATTCTTCTTTATTCAAATCTCGACAGATATTCTCAGCAATAATTGGGTGTAGCTCATGCTCCACTTTCGACCTATATTGATCATCTGCTTTTGGTACCCCATCTGGGTTAATGACGACACCCTTTTGACGATGTATATGAAGAAACCCATCTTGTTTAAGTTGCTGATATGCTTTATTGACAGTATGCAAGTTAATTCCGATATCCGCTGCTAACGAGCGAACGGAGGGCAACGTGTCACCAGGACATAATTGTCTTCTAGCAATGCCTTCAATGATTTGTTGAGATAGTTGCAGGTATATTGGATCTTTAGACTCAAAATCTAGTGATATGAACACATTCCATGGCACTCCTTTATATCTGTTATATTTAATGTATAACAGATATAACTTAGTGTCAACGAAAATATAATAGGTTGAGAATCGAAATGTCTCTGAATTCGAGCAATAAGGAATATGTAAAAGTGCTGTTCGAGCTGTGTTATTGTCATCTCAAAGAAACGAGCTACTGAGATCTCGTGAAGATGGATTACTCACAGGGGGTACGGGTTTTTTGGTTGGATAGAAGTAGATATAGCTGATTGTGGAATAAAAAAGAGAACGAAGTAATTTCGTTCTCTTTTATCATATGTTTTTATATTGTTGAATAAGTTCAGCTATCAGTTTATGAATAGAATGTTGCTTCTTAATAGATAATTGTTTCAATTCAAAAATTTCCTTTTTAAATTCAGGATTCGTCATGATGTATTCAACGATTTCAACTGCTTCCTCATCAAATGAGTTAGGAGATGAACTGTAAATCCGTTTAAATTCCTTAAGTAAATCATCACGAAAGGAGTAATTTCCAACTAAATGATCTAGTGATACTTGAAATATTTCGGAAAGTTTTAGTAAAGACATGATATCTGGTGTCACCGAATTATTTTCCCATTTAGCAATAACAGAGCGAGAGATTAAAAGCTTTTCAGCGAGCTCCTTTTGCGTCCAATTATTCTGTTCACGAAGAAATTTAATATTATGTGCAATTTGTTCACGCATGCGACCACACTCGATTGGTTAAATTTAGAAAAAATGAAGCTTTAGTATCTCTCATCCTATCATGTTTATAAAACTTATAATGCTCCATTCTTGTTCTTAAAATACACATATAGTAAAATGTTCTCATATAGATCAATGGAGGGATAGTTAATGATTAGTTGCATGATACTGCACCATTTAACCATCACGAGTCTGACTAAATGTAAAATACTACGTTTTATATTTAAGGATCATGATTTTGAAATTGAAGTTAGGGGTAATAATACTGTTATGGTATTTGTCTATAATGCAGAAAAAATGGAAATATGGCAGGCGGCAATAGCATTTGAGACAACAAACATTATTGTTGGCTATGGGTTTGCGAAGGAAAAATCTGAAGCAAGGATTCAGGCTGAACAAATGATTATAACCTGGTTATCTTTCGTGGAAGAGAAGGAGTTACATCCGCAGCTTTATTATTGAATAGGACTTATGGCATAGAACGTGTGATACATAGCAAAAAAAGCTTGTAGAAATTCTACAAACTTTTTTTTTGTGCGCGGACGAACGAGTAGCACTCGTTTTTCGTGAGGAAAGCGAGCCCTTCACCGAAAATACTCTTATTCATGTTCTAGCTGGCTGAAACGAGTAATGCTTGTTCACGCACATATTTTTGCTGCACAAACGACAATAACGTTGCCCGTGCAGTTCACGTTCTACTTTCTCTTTTCTCATACGGGAAATTCGCTTACCTTCATTAGAAAGACGGTTTTATCGAATCTGTTCTAACGGATATATAACACTACAAGTAATTAAATAAAGCTGTCGAGTTCCTAGGCTCGACAGCCTGTTGAAACCTTTTAGCTTCGGTTTCCTCTCTTAGATAGCTGATCATATATTTGATCCGCATGCTTGAATTCCTTTTGGTATAAAACCTCTTGCGTTTTAGACAAAAATTTTGCTCTCGTAGATGCACTAGTCTGTTTTTTCATGGCAAATCCGTCCTTTTCTTTTTAGTATGGACAAGTAACATATATTTATACACAGAAATCAACCGACTTCTTCTTCAGTGGCTTCCTGAGGGTTTGTAGAAAACTGCTGATAAGATAAATATTGTTGCTTCGTTACCACGAATAAATCATAGACTACAGCTTCAAGATTTATCATATGAAAGACTTCCTGATACGTAACGTTAGCCAATGTAACATAAGGTAATTTTGACACTGCCTTTAAGGAACGTATATTTGATTTGCGGACTTTCATGAATACACCCTCAATCGGTGAGCTAGAGAAAATATCATTAAAAAATTGTTCCTTTGCTTGTTTATTATAGCCTTTACCAAAATAAGGCTTCCCGATCCAAGTAGCTAGAAACCCATAGTTTTCCTGGATATCAAATAAATTAATAGTTCCAATTGGATTGCCATACTCGTCTAAAATAGTCCGTGAGATTAATTCTCCTCTTTCTTCTGCTTCCATTGTTTGTTTCGTAATAAAATAGTATTCATCAGTGGTATTTGCTTTGTGCCGAACATAGGGAAAAACAGCTGGATTTACTAATAACTCAAATAATACAGGCACCTCATGTAGATCTCGTGCTTTAAGCATAAAAAATACCCTCCTATTTTCAGGTGGGTATAATGAATAACCAAATGGAAATCCAGTAAGTTTGCCCACCCGCGAATTTTTAGTTAGCTTTCAACAAAAATTCGGGGTGGGAATCGAACCCACTAGAACCGGCATTGCCGGTGGCGCACCATTTGCCTTCCCTATTTAACTAGTATGATTGTCTTGCTATCGTCAACTCTTTCAATTTAAACTTTGTACGTACTATTATTTTACACTGGATTTGATTAAAATGGAATTGTTTTTTGAGAGCAAAAATCGACATGCTTTTAACGATAAATATGACGTAATGCTTCTGTTAAATATGGAAAGGAATAATGATATTGATGCTCTTCTAATTTATTCGAAATAACGTACTGTCCTTTAGTAATAAGTTGGGACATTTCACCAGTTGCTACATACATAATGGATGAAGGGACGGGTAACCAATATGGGCGTGCTAATACCTTTGCTAATGTCTTCATGAACACTTTATTTTGCTTTGGATGAGGTGCTGTTACATTTACAGGACCTGCTATTGCTTCGTTATGAATACAGTAATCAATAATACGAACCACATCTTCAATATGAATCCAGGATAGCCATTGCTCACCAGTTCCTATTTTACCCCCAGCAAAAAGCTTTACAGGTAAACTCATAAGAGGAAGTGCCCCTTCTTTTCCTAGGATAACGCCGAATCGAGTATAGATCGTACGTATACCTAATTCTTCTGCTTGCTTCGCAGTTTTTTCCCATTTCACAACTACTTTTGCTAGGAAGTCATCCCCTGCTTGTGTTGTTTTTTCTGAGAACATAAGGTCGTCTGAAATACCATAGTAACCGACTGCTGAACCACTGATAAAAACATCAGGAAGCGTCGATAGTTTTTTAATAAACGTGATTAATCTCTCGGTCGTATGTATTCTACTATCCAATATTTTATTTTTTTTCGTTTCCGTCCAGTATCCAAATAGAGATTCACCAGCTAGATTAACAACTGCTTGAATAGAAGGCAACTCCTCTGGTGGGTAATGATAACCAATGAATGTTGCATCAGCTGTATTCACATACTTCTCAGGTGATCTAGTTAATACGTACGTATGATGTTGATGAGCATGAAGATGTCTCATTAGTTCCTTTCCAACAAAGCCAGTACCGCCAGTAATTAGAATATTCATTTTGCTTCACCTTCTTCCAAATTAGTTATCTCTATTATATGCGAATATCCTATTTTTTACAGTTCATTTATTCGATCGACCGCTCCTAACAGAAAAAAGCAGATATTTGTCTGTGAAGAATGAGTAATGGACGGATAAAACAACAGGCATGCTGGTTAATGATTTGGTATGATGGAAAAAAGGGGTGCGTGATGATGAGAAAAATTACCCGAATTACGACACAAAAGAAAAATTCTCAACGTTATAATGTTTATGTAAGTGAGGGAGAAAAAGAGTCTTTTGGCTTTGGCATCGATGAAGCGATTCTTATCGAATTTCAGCTTCGGAAGGGGATGGAACTGGATGAAGCTACAATAACCGAGCTCCTTAAAAAGGATATCGTTTATAAATCATATCTTCTTGCAATTAATTTCCTAAGCTATCGAATGCGTTCGAGAAAGGAAATTCATGATTACTTGCTTCAAAAAGAAGTTGAACCAGAACATATCTCGATGATCTTAGATCGGTTATCTAATGAAAATCTTATTGATGACCGGCAGTTTGCCGAGATGTTTGTTCGGACAAGGATGAATACATCATCCAAAGGACCAATGATTATAAAGAAAGAACTGATGGAGAAGGGAGTAGCTCCAAAACTTGCTGAAGAAGCAATTCAGTTATATACCTACGAAGCACAATACAAAAAGGTTATTAAATTAGTACAAAAGAAACTTCAACAGAAGAGAAAGGATTCCTTCCGCAAGCAGCTGCAAAACGTACAAGGTACCTTGCAGCAAAAAGGATTTTCACAAGATATTATCCAGACTGTATTAGATGAAAGTAGAGATGGAAAAGATGTGTCGGAAGAATGGACCGCGATTATTTATCAGGGAGAAAAACTTTTAAAAAAGCATTCGCAGAAGCTAACAGGATATGAATTGAAGCAAAAGATAAAAGAAGGCTTATATAGAAAAGGATTTACTTTTGAGTTAATTCATCAGTTTGTTGATGAATATGATAAAGAATCAGATCATTTCTAAAGCATTTTCTTTAGCAGTATGTTTCCATTTCTACTCGGTAATTGGTAGAATGATAAAGGAACGTTGAAAAAAGGATGATTACATTGGCAAACAATTATCGATATAGTGATTACTCACTGGAGCAATTAAGACAAGAAATAGGGAAATTGAAAGAAAAAGCCCAAAGAGCTGAGCAGTTAGGTAATATTTCAGAAGTAGCTGTAAACGAACGAAAAATGCAGGTGGCGCTCGCGTATACACTGAATCCTGAGGATTTTAATGAGCAAGAGACGTATGAATTAAAAAATGATCCGGGCTTTACGTTTAAAATCAATTACATGAATGGTGTGTTTGCCTGGGGCAATCGAATCAATCTTATTGGAGAACTTTATGAAAAGGAAGAGGCTATCCCAATTTCTCTATTGGGTAATAGCGTAAACAAATAAACAGTGTTTCACGGGTCTTCATAAAATAAAATATATGTAATACAAAAATGCCCAAACTAAAATGAATGATTACTGTGGGCACTGGAAATCGGAATCCGCTAAAAGAGCAATTCGGCTCATCAGGCAGATAAAACGTTCGCGCATCGTAGTAAATATTTTAGGTTTAAAGGTAAGGAGCTGACCAGGCGCAGCTCCTTTTAAATCGGACTTTCTTCCACATATAATTTGTTTTGCAGTTTTTTTTCTGAAAAGATCCAGCCCGTATAGGAACTAATTATTTCCATATTTTCGTCAATCTGTACGACTGCAATAAAGGGATAATGTCCTTTTGAGCGGTAGCGTAAATCGATAAATCGGACTTCTGTGAAGTCATCATAGTCGTTTATTTCCCAACGATATACCGGCGAAAAAGATAAAAAGGCAGAGATATTTTTATCTTCTAAAGCAATTTCCATTATTTTTGTATCTGGTAATGGTACTTTATTGAATTCATCAACAATTTCAATATGATTATTTTCAACGCTACCAACATAAAACTTTTGATCTGTTGTTATTGCCACCCGCCAATAGTTTTGTTTAATGGTAGGTGATGTCGCAATTTGCTCAACATCAGGGTAGTGTGCTTTGATCCTCTTAACGATGCTTCTTTTGTCAATATATCGTTTAATATAATAGAGAAAGATAACCGCATAGATGGTAATCCATGTATAGCCTGGATGAGCACCTAATGCCCAAGCGGCTATTCCAGCTATGTGCAAGAAGAAGATATAGGGATCAAAGGTATTAATGAACCCATGTGCTATCCATTTACTTGTGAAAGGGCGATAAGCCTGTGTACCATAAGCATTAAATATATCAACAAATACATGAATAACCACAGCTAAAGCTGTCCATAACCACAAGTGGAAGAAATTCACTTGTGGAACAAACAGATGAATAATATTTGCAATTAATATTCCCCAAATAATTACAGCGGGAATGGAGTGAGTAACTCCTCGATGGTGTCGAATATATGTCGCATTATCTTTTAATTTTAATACAGTATCAAAATCAGGGGCATGAGAACCGGCGATGGTTCCAACAAGTACTGCATTAAATAAAATAGGATCATTGTGAACTACTGGATCTAATGTAGCTAATCCTCCTAGTGCAACACCCATTACAATATGGGTACCAGTATCCATAGATCAGGCCCTCCTTAGGTTGCCTATACTGTTTTCTAGTTTTAATTTGTAAGTTTTCGGTAAAGGGCTATCGTTATGATGTATCATCAATTAAACAATTACGGATTTTGCGATTTTTGTCTGATGTTGACCTCGTAAATCGATGGAATTCGTAGATTTCATATTATTTATTGTACCATACAGGATGTGATTTTATGAGAGATAAAAAACTACAATCTATTGACATTTCAGGATTCCAGAATGATCTAATACATTGGTATCAGAACAATAAGCGTGATCTTCCCTGGCGAAAAGATAAGGATCCATATAAAATTTGGGTTTCAGAAATTATGCTACAGCAAACAAAGGTAGATACAGTTATTCCTTATTTTTATCGATTTATTGAAAAGTTTCCAACTGTCCAAGCACTTGCAGCTGCTGATCAGCAGGATGTTCTAAAAGCTTGGGAAGGGTTAGGATACTATTCCCGCGCAAGGAATTTACAAAACGCTGTTAAGGAAGTTGTAGCTTCATATGATGGAAATGTGCCGGCTAATCCAGAGGATTTAGGAGCCTTAAAAGGCGTGGGCCCGTATACCAAAGGAGCTATCCTATCGATTGCCTTTGATCAACCAGAACCTGCGGTTGATGGCAATGTAATGCGGGTTTTCTCACGGTTATTATTGATCGAGGATGATATTGCACAGCAGCGTACAAAAAAATTATTTGAGTCTTATGTGCGAGAAATGATTGATGAATCAGACCCATCCTCCTTTAATCAGGCAATTATGGAGCTTGGGGCCTTGATATGTACTCCAAAATCACCGGCATGTCTATTATGCCCAGTTCAAGAGCATTGCCAGGCATTTGCTGAGGGTAGGCAAGAAGAATTACCAATTAAAAAGAAAGCAAAGAAACAAAAAACAATACCATATGTTGTGCTCCTAATAAAAAATGAAGAAACAGATACGTTTATCATTGAAAAACGCTCTGATCAAGGATTATTAGCTAATCTTTGGCAATTTCCAATGGTACCAATAAAAGAAATAGGATGGGAACATTTGGAAAGATGGTTCTATAATGAGTACGGTATTACCCTTCAATTGCAGGAAAAGAAAGGGAAGTTAAAGCATGTTTTTTCACATATTATTTGGCAACTTGATATTTATACGGCAACAACGAATATAAGTGTTATGGATGACCACAGATTAAAGGCAGTGGATATGTGTGAGTTAGTCAATTATCCATTTCCAGTTTCCCATCAGAAAATGATGACGTATATCGGTGCTAATCAAATATCACATAATCTTGGCGAGGCTGAGACAAAAGAATGAAGAAACAACGAACGATGATTAGTTGAAATTAATTATCGTTCGTTGTTTGATCAAAATCATTCATTTAGCACCTGAAATAAGCGAGACTCCGGCGTGCCCGCGGAAGGCGAGTATAGTTTCACGGTGCAGCGATGTTACTCCTATTGATAACATGATTATTCGTATTTAGAGTAAGAAGTTGTGTTTTGTCCTAGCCTCGCCTTCTTTTATAGTGTAGGAAATTATAAAATTAGCCCATGTGGAAAAGTATGGGCGTGTTAAGCCGCGTCCAGCTCCAGCGCCCAGAAACTCGGCGACTTCACGCCCCTACGCTAAGTCATCAGCGGCTCGCAAACTCGCCGTGATTCCTTTATCTCCATTGACTCGCTCCAGTCGCTACGATTAATACGGGCGCTTGTGCTTTTTTTATTCTTGTCGGTTATGCATTTCTTTATTAATTTCATGCAGAATGGTTAGGCCCTCAGGGTTAATATATGGTAGCAGCTGAGATAATGCATGCTGAAAGTATACTAATTCTTCCTCATTCCACTTTGTCTTACTCATCATAGATAGCTCTGTAAAGTCTCTCTTCGATGTGGTCATTATTTCAGCCTCCAAAGCAATGCTTATCCTTAATATATGTATTTATTTCGTATCTATTCAATATTGGTAAAAACATCCACACCATGCTTTTTTTACTAAATAAAATTTGGATAAAGAAACGTGTTAGTGGACAAATTAATTATTGCGGAGGTGATATTGATGGCTAAAAAACCGAACAAAACTACTGCAGGTACAAACGTTCAAAAGGTTAAGCAACAAAACCAACAAGCCGCTCAAGGGCAAGGTCAGTATGGTACTGAATTTGGTGCTGAACAAACCAATGCTCAGGAAGTTAAACAGCAAAATCAAAAATCTCAGCAAAACAAAAAGTAACTGCGTCCCCCCAATTATTAAGAGCTCCCTTTCTTTAAGGGGGCTCTTTTATCTTTTGAGCATTTTATGTTCTTGTGTATGGTTCGTAATACTTTATATTTGGACTTATTCCCATTATAATAAATGCATGGTCAGTAACGGATGACAAGAAGAAAGGGAGATTGAATGGTTGCTCCGAAATCGGGAACAAAAATTCAGATACAAAGCTATAAACACAATGGACAACTTCATCGTGTATGGGAAAATAGTCTAGTTTTAAAAGGAACGGAAACAATTGTCATCGGAGCAAATGATAAAACAGAAGTAAAAGAAAGTGATGGAAGAAAGTGGATTACTAGGGAACCGGCAATCTGTTATTTCCATTCCAAATATTGGTTTAATATTATCGGTATGCTTCGAACGGATGGCATTTATTTTTATTGCAATATTAGTTCCCCCTTCATCTTTGAGGAAAATGCGATTAAATATATCGATTATGATTTAGATGTGAAAGTTTATCCCGATATGACATTCGATTTATTAGATGAAGATGAATATGAAGAACATCGAAAGCAAATGAACTATCCGAGGGTGCTTGATCGTATATTGCACCAACAATTGGAATATTTATTACGCTGGGTTCGACAAAAAAAGGGACCTTTTCTTCCTGGATTTGTCGATGAATGGTATGAAAGATATTTAACGTACCGTTAATAAGAAACCTTGTTACAAAGCTTGTAGCAAGGCTTTTGTTTGTAGCTATGATGTTATGCGTATAGAAATGAGAATACTAATGATAAGGAAGTTTCTAGACATGAGTTCGATAAAACAGTACATGAAGTTTGTAAAACCATATAAATGGAAGATTATTTGGACAGTACTTGTGGGAATTGTGAAATTTGGTATACCTTTACTGATGCCGCTTATATTAAAATATGTTATCGACAATATTATTGGTAATGACGGTTTGAATCAAGCTGAAAAGACGTCTCAGTTAATTTGGATAATGGGAATAGCCTTTACGATTTTCGTTATTCTGCGTCCACCCATTGAATATATTCGACAGTATCTAGCGCAATGGGTAGGCAACACCATTCTATTTGATATTCGCGATCGGCTTTTTGATCATATACAAAAGTTAAGTCTAAAGTTCTATTCAAAGACAAAAACCGGAGAAATTATTTCCCGGGTAATACATGATGTCGAACAGACAAAGACTTTTGTCATAACAGGTTTAATGAATATCTGGTTAGATCTTATAACCATTCTGATTGCGATTGGGATTATGCTAACAATGGATATTGGGTTAACGATTGTTTCAATTATTTTATTCCCATTCTTTGGTTTTTCCATAAAATATTTTTATGCACGACTACGCCAGCTAACTCGTGACCGATCCCAAGCTCTTGCGGAGGTACAGGGGCATTTACATGAAAGGGTACAAGGAATGCCAGTCACAAGAAGCTTCGCTTTAGAGGATTACGAACAAGAGCAGTTTGAGTTTAGAAACCGTAACTTTTTGAACAAGGCACTTGATCATACAAATTGGAATGCAAAGACATTTGCAGTAACGAATACCATTACCGATTTAGCACCATTATTGGTAATCGCTTATGCAGGGTATCAAGTAATTCATGGGAATTTAACGATGGGGACCATGGTGGCATTTGTTGGCTATATGGAGCGAGTTTATAGTCCGCTACGACGACTCATTAACTCATCTACGACACTCGTTCAATCCATTGCGTCCATCGATAGAGTTTTTGAACTAATGAATGAAAAATACGATATTTTTGATAAAAAGGATGCTATTGAAGTAGAACATGTAGCAGGGGATGTAATGATTGAGAATGTATCCTTTCAGTATGATGATGAAGAAAATGAAGTATTAAAAAGTATTAGCTTACATGTTCAACAAGGCGAAACAATTGCTTTTGTTGGTATGAGTGGTGGGGGTAAATCAACACTTGTCAGTTTAATACCACGCTTTTATGATGTAACAGCTGGTGCCATAAAAGTAGATGGTATAGATGTTAGAGATATGAAAGTCCGATCGCTTCGAGATAAGATTGGAATGGTTTTACAGGATAATACGTTATTTAGTGAATCTATTGCCATGAATATAAGGATGGGAAAGCCGACTGCTTCTGATAATGAGGTTATCGAAGCAGCAAAGGCCGCGAATGCTCATGAATTTATTCAAAGTCTGCCAAATGGATACGATACTTTAGTAGGAGAACGTGGTGTGAAATTATCGGGTGGGCAAAAGCAACGTATTGCAATTGCTCGTGTGTTTTTAAAGAATCCGCCGTTACTAATTTTTGATGAAGCGACATCGGCACTTGACTTGGAAAGTGAGCATACGATTCAAGAAGCGATGGAGCATCTCGCATCTAATCGAACAACATTTATTGTTGCGCACAGGTTAGCTACGATAACGCATGCTGATCGAATTGTTCTTATTGAAGATGGGGAGATCAAGGAAGTTGGCTCGCATGATGAATTAATGAAAATGCAGGGACATTATTATGACCTATACCAAGTGCAGCATCTAGATGATGGGACATTATAGAACAGATGCACATGAGAAATTTTGCATGTGCATCTTTTTTCATAGTCTAGGATATTAAAAAATTTGCCCAATAGTTAAATATGGACGTGTTGAGCCCTGTCTAGCTCCAGCGCTCAGAAACTAGGCGTTTTCACGAATCGTTCTACACTAAGTCATCATCCACTTGCAAGCTCACCTTGATTCCTTTATCTCCGTTGACTCGTTCCGTTTCAAATTGGTCGCTTGTTCTTTTGTTCTTAATCTAATTGAGCGAATTGAATGAAAGTTTTTTCATCTTCAATTAATCCACAGGAAGCACACTGTACTCTGTACTTAGGGCCTTGGTATATAGTATGAAAAACTTCTACATTACCATCTTGATAATTATTAATCGTCTCACCTGTAGTTGCATCAATTTTTATCGGCTGAGCAACTTGTTCAATTTTATTAAAACGAGTTTTGTTAGTTTTGCAGTTTGGACAGCGATATGGTTTATTCATAATACCCTCCAAAAAATTGACGTATGCTTAGTTTGTGGCAAAGCAAGAAAAGTATGCATCAACTGATCATTAGAGATATGTTTTGTGAGGAAAAGAAAATTATAGTGGTGAGCCGTCTCCTTCCGTGGACAACGCTTCAGCATCCTTGGTAGCAAAGAACGCTAACAGCGGAATCTTCAGTAGTTGCTTAGAGGAGTATTCGCTTCTTAAAATTCATACTGTCTACGTAGCTTGATAATTAATGTTGGAGGAGGAATACATAAAAAAACTGTTCCACAAGTTTTAGACTTATGGAACAGCTTCTCCATCTTATTTATCTGCCATTTGTTTAAATGCATTTCCTACTGCTTCAATCGTTTCAGCAATGTCCTTTTCCGTATGCTCGGTAGTTAAGAACCATGCTTCATACTTAGATGGTGCAAGATTAATTCCTTGTTCCAGCATCAGTCGGAAGAACGCTGCAAAAGCTTCACCATCACTCGCTTCTGCTTGAGCGTAATTAATGATTTGGCCATCTCCGAAATAAACCGTTAATGCACCGCATAGGCGATTAACAGAGATAGAGATCCCATGGTCACGGGCTTTTTCAAGAATACCTGCTTCAAGTTGTGTACCTAGGGTATCTAATTTTTCATAGACCCCATCTTTTTGCAGGACTTCCAGACAAGCAATACCTGAGGCCATAGATGCAGGATTTCCTGCCATGGTTCCTGCTTGATATGCTGGTCCGAGAGGTGCAACCTGTTCCATAATTTCTTTTCGTCCACCGTATGCACCAATTGGAAGTCCACCACCAATAATTTTACCCATTGCGGTCATATCTGGTTCAATTCCATATAGTTGTTGAGAGCTACCGTATGTAAATCGGAAAGCCGTGATAACTTCATCGTAGATAACAAGAGCACCAGCTTCATGAGTTAGGTCATTAACTGCTTGTAAAAAACCTTCCATTGGTTCAACAATTCCAAAATTACCAACAATCGGTTCAACTAATATGGCTGCAATTTGCTCTCCCCACTTATCTAATGCTTGTTTGAGGGCGTCTATATCATTAAATGGAACCGTAATGACATCTTGAGCTACGGATTCAGGTATTCCAGCTGAATCTGGTGTACCTAAGGTTGCTGGTCCGGAACCTGCTTCTACAAGGACTGCATCAAAATGTCCATGATAACAGCCGGCGAATTTAATGATCTTTGTTCGATTCGTATAAGCACGAGCGACACGTATGGTAGTCATCACTGCTTCTGTTCCAGAATTGACAAAACGAACCTTTTCTAATGATGGAATCGCTTCTTTTAGCATTTTAGCAAACTGATTTTCTAGTCGAGTAGGCGTTCCATATAATACACCAGTCGTAGCTGCATGTGCGATTGCTTTTGCAATATGGGGATGTGCGTGTCCTGTAATAATTGGACCATAAGCTCCTAGATAATCAATATATTTATTACCATCAACGTCCCAAAAATAAGCACCTTGGCCACGTTCCATGTATACCGGTGAACCGCCACCTACTGCTTTATAAGCTCGAGATGGTGAATTCACTCCTCCAACAATATGCTTGAGTGCTTCTTTATGAAGCGCTTCTGATTTAGTAAATTCCATGGTATTGCCTCCTTTGATATTACATGACCTTTTTTAGCTTGGACGTATAAATATTTCGGATGAAAATAAAGTTGAAAAAGTGAATGACGAAATAAAGCAGGAAGATATAGATACTTGGTACCATGACCGATGATACAAGCATATTCTGCAATGCTTTAAAGGCAAATCCTGCATGAATGACAGCAATAATAAAAGGCAGGAAGAATAGAAATCCTAGCTGTCTTGTCGCTATTTTTTTCATTTCTTTATTGGTAAGTCCAATGCGATAAAGCGAATGATAGTGACTTAAATCGTTATCAATATCTTGATACATCCGAAAATATAGAATCGATCCAGCTGCTAAAAAGAAAAGGACACTAATAAATATACCAAAAAAGAATAGATAGGACATACTATCCTTCATCGAACTGTAGATTTCAGCTTGAGAATCTGGATAAATTTCGTCTGTGGTTGTATAAGGAAGAATATCCATAATGGTATCTACATGATGAACCCAATTTGGTATGTCCATTACATAATAAAAGAATTTTTCATCAGCAGTAGCATGTTGAATAAATTGCTTAAACGTATGATCGGAAACGATAAGCTGAAAGGAGCTATAGACAGTTGAATTTAAATCAGAATCTATAGTTGATACCGACAGTTCTGCTCGCTCATTAGCAGACTTAAACGTAAGCTTCTCTGGAAAATCCATCGTGTAGGATCTTATAATATCCTGAATAAGAATAAGCCCCTCGTTATCTTTAAGCTTGCTTGGCACTTTCCTATCATTCAGTTGAAGCATAGCCTTATAATCCGAATACTTATAGACTATAAAGGGAGTATCGTTCCATTTATCAATCGTCGATATAGAATACAAACGGGTTGGATAGACTGTCAAAGCTTCGAATGGAACATAATTTTGTTGGAAGGCGCTTTCTATTTCAGCAACATTCGCTTCAAATGCTTCGTGATTTTCCTCCCCACCACTAATTAAGGTAACATCCTGTGGTGCAAATCGTTCTGATTCTTCTTCAACACTTTGAAATAATCCAAATAACACACCTGAAGAAGTAAAGGCTACTGCGCTTAAAATAGTTACTATAAATAATAAGCGTGCATGATCCTTAAGTTTATAAGTTAAATCAGAGATCATTAATAGATTTAAATCTTTATATAAATATTTTTTTCGCCGGCGTAAAACGGTTGTAAAGCCAATGATAAACTGCGTAAACAAAAAATAAGTACCTGGAATGATCAGGGCCAGTATAATGAACATACGATATAATATAGAAATCATATCGGAAGTATAGGCCAGATAATAGGAATACCCAATAGCCGTGAGTGCCAGTAAGCTTAATATCCATGAAAATCGAGGTTTTTCTTTCGGCGTTTTAGTACCTCGAAACACTTCCATAATCGATTTTGTACGCAAGGACCAGACAACCGCAATAGAATTTAGCTCAAACATAATAAAGAATAGTGCTACGGTTATACCAATTGCTTTCCATGACAAGTAGAAGGGAAGAATTTCTCCCGTCCCTAAAATAGCAGAAAAAATCATTAAAAAAAGCTTTGTTAATAGTGCTCCTATGATGATACCAGTAATGATAGAGGCAAGCCCAATAATGGTGTTTTCTGTTATTAACAAGCGGTTTAATTGTGATTTACTAATTCCTAATGTCGTTAGTAGCCCATACTCTTTTTTTCGAGATTTAATAAAAGAGGTAGTAGAATACAGAACGAATAAGAAAGAAAATAGATATATAAATACTTCTGAAACGATTATTCCACTTTGGACAATATCTCTAAAGTCGTATTTTTCTATCTTTGGATGAAAAATAACGACAGCGTACATGAAAAAAACAATCACTGCAAACATACAACTCAAGAAATAACTAAGGTATGTACGGGTGTTCCGTTTCACATTGTTAAAAGCGAATTGTCTGAAGGTCATTCGTATTGCCTCCTAGTAAGGACTGCACATTTAAGATGTCTTGAAAAAAGCTTTGACGATTATCACCACGATGGATTTCATTAAATAACCTTCCATCCTTAATAAAAATGACCCGCCCACAAAAACTCGCGGCAAAAGGATCATGGGTGACCATTACCGTAGTTGCTTGATTTTCTTGCTGTAGCTGCCTAAGTGATTCCATTACTTGTAGGGAAGCTTTTGAATCAAGATTTCCTGTCGGTTCATCTGCAAATATAATGGTTGGATCATGAATGATCGCTCTGGCAATAGCGGCACGCTGCATTTGGCCACCAGATACTTCCATAATTCGCTTATGAATGATCGTATCAATTCCAAGCTGCTTCGATACCGTTACTAATCGTTTTTCCATTTCTTTTACCTTCATTTTATTTAACGTCAAAGGTAAAAGAATATTTTCTCCTATGGTTAACGTCTCTAATAGATTATAGTCTTGAAAGATAAACCCCATTTCCTTTCTGCGGAATTTGGCAAGTTTTTGTTGTGAGAAGGAAGTTAAGTTTTTTTCATTAATGATTATTTTTCCAGAACTCGGCACATCGATAGTGGATAAGAGGTTTAATAACGTTGTTTTACCACTACCTGATGGTCCCATAATACCAATAAATTCACCTTTATTAACAGTTAAGTGGAAATGATGTAGGGCTTCGTAGGATCTTCCGCGTTTACTTCCATATATTTTTGTTAAGTTATCTGCTTTAAGTACTTGCATGGTTTACCTCCTATTCGCGATGCTTTAGTGCTGTAGCTGCTCTGCTCTATATAGTATAGTAAAATACTGCATCATTCCTCTATTGTTCTTTCTTTCAAATGAAAAAATTAACCTTACAGTCTTGTAAGGTTAGCTTAAATGAAAGTGAATGGTCACAGTTGTTCCCGCACCCTCCTCAGACGAAATGAATAGATCATGTCCGAGTTCTTGGCAAATTTCTTTTGAAAGATAAAGCCCCATACCAGTAGATTCTCGAAATTTTCTTCCATTACGCCCTGTGAAGAAGGGGTCAAAAACCCTTGTTAGATCTTCACGCGGGATACCATAACCAGTATCCTTTATCTCGAGGGAGAGTAGCTTTTTCTTTTTCGTAGTGGAAAAGTATATATACTTTGAATCAGGCTTTGAGTATTTAATGGCATTCGAAACAGCTTGGTTAAGAACGAATCGTAGCCATTTAGGATCTGTCGTAATCTTCTCATGCTCATCCATTGCCAGTTCAGGAAATACTTGATTACGGATAAAGCTTGATTTGAAATCTTGAATAACTTCTTTTACAACATTTCGTATCGCAACCTGTTGTACATGGAAATCTCGATCGAATTTTTGCAAGCGTGATTGATATAATGCTAAATCTAAGCCTTGCTGCATTCGTTCTAACTCCTCTTCCATACTATGTAAGAAATGATGAGGAAGCTGTAATTTTTCTTTTTGTAAGGTTAAATGCATGACAGATACAGGTGTTTTCATTTGATGTACCCATTGTTGAATAAAGTGAAATTCCATTTGTTTTTGCAATTTAAGCTGCTCAATTTCCTCGGCATATTGATTTGACTGCAGATCATGCTGTCTTTTAAGATTTTCCAGTAAACGATTTGGTGGATCTGGTAGCCAATTACTATATCCCTCATCTCGGTGAATGATCATATAATAATCGCGTAGTCGATAATAACGATAAGCTAAAAAGAGTAAAAGGCAACATGTAAGCAAAATAAGTAAATAATAGATGATATCCCAACTTAATGGCACGGAAGTAATACCGTAAAAAAGCTGTATAATCGCTATTACAAGAAAGAGCTGTAGATAGAAAAAAAGGATAAATGGAATACTATCTTTTAAAAAGTCTTTCATTGTTGCTCGCTCCAAGTATTAATCATTTTATAACCAGCGCCTCGTACTGTTTGTATGCTTTGTTCTATTCCAATGTCTTCTAGTTTCTTACGAAGACGTGTAATATTAACAGATAAAGTATTATCATCAACAAACTGCTCATCATCCCAAAGCATTTCTAATAAGTAAGTTCGAGATAATACTTGATTAATATTATCCATAAACGCTTTTAATAAAATAAATTCATTTTTTGTTAATAGCGCTTTTCGTTCTTGGAACATAGCTTCCATTGCTGTTAAATAGAGACTAAAACCAGCAACCTCTAGTAAATCAGCTTGCTTACTGCTAGCATATTCTCCATAAATTCGCCTCATAATACCTTTTATTTTTGCTTGAACAACATCGAAATTAAAAGGCTTTGTTATATAATCATCTCCACCATTTTCAATTGCCATTACTTGATCCATTCCAGAATCCCGCGCAGAAATAAAGATAATTGGACAATTAGATACACTGCGAATTTTACGGCACCAATAAAATCCATCGTACCTGGGTAGATTGATATCAAGTAGAATTAAATGAGGTTCAATTTCCATGAATTCTTCTAGAATATGTTCGAACTCTGTTACAATGCTCACGTTGTATTCATACTTTTCAAGGTAATCCTTCAATAATCCGGCTATTTTAGGATCATCCTCAATGAGGTATATTTTTTTCATCTCTTGCCACCGTCCTTTTCTTCAATAAAGGGAAGTGAGTATCTAGTTCCAACCAGAAGTAAGGATGGACATGATACACGTATTGTTTTACTTCTATAGCATTCATTCTATCCTATCTTATCCAGAATATAAAATAAATGACAAGCATACTTCGTCTACTGCATAGATATAGAATAACACTAGGTAGAGGGGATAGGATGGTCATCGTGCTTTGGTTAGTGATCGGAGGGGTTATTACAATATTAATAAGAAGCCTTATTGATTTTATTCGAGGAGGAAAGGTTCAGAAGCGACTGCGTGAAAGTGGATTTTCTTTAGAACTTTTCTATGCACTTCTTATTATATATTGCATCGTGATTGTTGGGTTTGCAGTTATTTATTTTTTGTTATCGATGGAGGGCATTATTCTAGTAGAAAATGGAGAACTGAGACAGGTGAATGCGCTAGGATCGATGGTACATTCTTTATATTTTAGCGGAGTAACAATACTAACAATAGGTTATGGGGATATAACACCAATTGGAATTGGTCGGTTCATTGCTTTAATCGAAGCGCTGGTTGGTTATATTCTTCCAACTGCATTCGTACTGCGACTTGTCCAGAATCAGGAGCGAAGCAGAGATCAATGAAACGTATGCTCTAATATGCTATAGTAAAGATAGAAACAGTTATTTGGAGGGATAAAATGACAGTACAAGCAGGGGAAAAAGTAGCTAATTTTACATTACCAGACCAAGATGGGAATCAAGTGAGCTTATCCGATTTCCAAGGCAAGCATGTTGTTCTCTATTTCTATCCAAAGGATATGACACCGGGCTGTACGACGGAAGCTTGTGATTTTCGTGATGCTCATGAAAGCTTTAAAGAATTAGATGCTGTAATTATTGGAATTAGTCCTGACCCAACTACATCGCATCAGAAATTTATGGAAAAACATGATCTCCCTTTCTTACTTTTAGCAGATGAAGACCATCAAGTGGCTGAACAATTTGGAGTATGGAAGCTGAAAAAGAATTTTGGCAAAGAGTATTATGGCATTGAACGGTCAACGTTTATTATTGATAAGGAAGGAACATTGCAACAGGAATACCGGAAAGTTAAAGTGAAAGGCCATGTGGAAGAAGCTTTAACCTATATTCGTGAGCGACTAAACTAAATTAAGAGGTAGTAGGTAGCTATTTAAGGCTACACAGCTTGTAGACGTACATCATCTACAAGCTTTTCTCTTGCATCATTTTTTAACACCATATGCTAAAAGACTTCAGTATGATCTTCCATCCCGTATATTGATGAGAACGGATCTAATAAATGCATCACTAGCAAACCGACCGTGGCTTTTCTGAAATATTGTCATAGTTCACATTCAGGTTGAATAGATTATAGTACTATCAACTCTATTAAAGAGATCTGAGGTGGTTACGTTGGAAATACAAAGAAGATCGACAAGAATTGGGAGAATAACTAGTGTGCAGAGTAGAGGATATCGTATCATTAAACGCTTATTCGATATTATTGGTAGTACAATATTGCTACTTTTACTAGCGCCGGTCATGTTTTATATTTATAGGAAAATAAAAAAATCTGAAGGAAAGCCTGTTTTCTATCAAGAGCTTCGATCTGGGGCAAATAATAAACCATTTGTTTTATATACATTTCGTACAACTACGACTCCTTCACGTGTTATACATGGTTTTCCTCCATATCCATTTCCACCTTCATGGCAGTCAGGGGTGCCAAATGAATTTACCTTCATTCCTAATCCGACCGTAACGATAACCTCAACCGGATTGTGGTTAAGAAAGTATAAATTGGATAAGCTACCAATGTTGTTTCATGTATTCATTGGTGACATGAGCTTTGTTGGACCACAATCAGAACTTCAGGAAATAACAGAATTTTATAATGTATATCAAAAGCAACGATTAAAAATTCGACCAGGTATAACCGGTGTCGTTCAGCTTGCGAATAAGAAAAAATTAACGTATAAACAGCAACTGGAAATGGATTTAAATTATATTAAATATCATACTTGGCGGACAGACATACAAATACTTTGGAAAACCATAAAAAAGGTAGTCTAACCGTTCATCCTACCTTCCTGTTCTATTGGCTGAAAAACCATTAATATAGAACTAAGTAATGGAGATAGGAGAGAATCAATCATGATATTATTCACGGCAAGCATTTCTGAAAAACATCAGAATCGACTATTAGAAAAATATCCCGAGCAGACGTTTGTTTTTGGGGGGGAAGGAAGAATTAGAAACACATATTGCAGATGCCGAAATAGTGGTTACGTATGGAAATGATATCAATGATCGTCATATCGGTCGGGTAATTCGGTTAAAGTGGCTGATGGTATTATCAGCAGGAGTCGACGAATTACCACTACTTTCAATAGAAAGAAAAAACATTCTACTTACAAATGTAAGTGGAATTCATAAAACGCCAATGGCAGAGTACGTTTTTTCAATGCTATTACAGGTTTACCGTCAGGCAAAGCAACTATATGAGAATGAAAGCAATCATCGATGGGATCAACGAGTTAATATGGTAGAACTTTCGGGAAAGACAATGCTCATTCTTGGTACAGGTGCGATTGGTCAAGAGGTAGCTCGCCTTGCAAAAGCGTTTCAATTACAGACCATTGGTATCTCACGTAGTGGGCAAGCACTCGAGAACTTTGATGCGATTTATATAACGGATGAATTATATCGATTATTACCCTATGCAGATATTGTTGTATCTGTTTTACCGAGTATGAAAGAAACAAAGAGATTATTTACGATCAAGCATTTTCAACAATTACCAGAACAAGCTGTGTTTCTAAACATGGTCGTGGTGATGTTGTAGCTGAAGAAGTTATTAGAAGCTATCCAAAAGGAGTACATAGCACATGCTATCCTCGATGTGTTTGAAGTGGAACCGTTACCAATAGACCACTCATTCTGGGAAGAGGAAAATATTATGATAACACCGCATATCTCTGGATTGTCAGAGCAATATGTAACGAGATCTCTAGAAATTTTTCTACAACACCTTGATACGTATATAAGTGGGTAGTATGATTTTATCAATAAAGTGGATGTCAGGAGGGGATACTAATGATGCGAATTTATACACGCTCTGGAGATAAAGGCGAAACATCATTACTATATGGAAAGCGGGTTGTCAAAAACGACATGCGAGTGGAGGCTTATGGGACCTGTGATGAAACAAATTCAATGATTGGACTGGCCCTAAGCTTTTTACAAGAAGAAACGTTTAAAGGGAAAGAACAGTTGCTGGATAGGATGTACCGTGTCCAAACCATATTGTTCCATGTAGGTTCAGAACTAGCTACACCTGTTGGTAAGGAAGTAACATGGGAATTGAAGCAAAAGCATATTAAGGAATTAGAAGATCAAATAGATGATTGGGATGCGCATTTGCAGCCGTTAAAGAATTTTATCCTTCCATCTGGTCATCGAGCGTCGGCGGCATTGCATGCAGCGAGAACAGTAGCTCGCCGTGCAGAAAGGTTGGCAGTAGGAATTAAGGATGTAAATCCACTTGTCGTAGCTTATTTAAATCGTATTTCTGATTTTTTGTTTGTTGCAGCGCGTTATATTAATCAATTACTAGGTGGAGAAGAGAGACCACTAGAAGTAGATGTCTAATAGTGGAATTATTATCAAATGAGAATTAGGTTATATAAACGATGGAATATAATATACTAATATTGACAGAATACATGAAGAAGGCGTAAACTAATTATAAAGATTATAAATTAATAATTAATTATCATTTATAGAAACTATTGAAAGCGAGGTGGATGAGGGTGTCTGAAAATCGATTACAGGAAGCAATAAATACATTAAAAGCGTCAGGCGTCCGGATTACACCACAACGACATGCGGTTCTTGAGTATCTTCTCAATGCTATGGTTCATCCAACAGCTGATGATATTTATAAAGCACTTGAAGGTAAGTTTCCAAATATGAGCGTTGCCACTGTTTATAATAATCTCCGGGTTTTACGAGAAATTGGTCTTGTACGCGAGCTAACCTACGGTGATGCATCCAGTAGATTTGATTGCAACACATCGGATCACTATCATATCATCTGTGAGTCATGTGGAAAAATTGTTGACTTTCACTACCCACCATTGGATGAGGTAGAGTCATTAGCTGAACAGGTTACTGGATTTAAAGTCAGTCATCATCGCATGGAAGTGTATGGTAAATGCGAGGAATGCCAAGAGACAGCTACCAAAAAGCACTAATTAAATGTTATCTGCTCCAAATACCTATTTAAGGTGTTTGGAGCTTTTTCTATAAAAATTTCATAAATAGGTATAAGGTCATAGGTATTTATACTAAAAAATTCGCCAGTCGTGGCGAATTTTTATTTAACGTACGATAGTAAAAACACTTTATTCTATTTAGAAGGTGAAATATGTGCTATTGATTCTTTTCTTTTTGCTTCGCCCTTATTTCTTTACGATAACGACGTGTGTTATATTTCTCATCGAATTCCTTACCTTCTAGATCTTTATCCAAGGTTAATGGCTGTTTACAATGCATACAAGCATCTACTCGTCCAAGCATTTTTGTAGGTTTTTCACAGTTTGGACATACGATTGGAACTGCTTTTAATGATAGTGTTCCAATCCAAAGATAGACAACGCAGCTTAAAATAACCATAATAACACCGAGAATAAAGAAGATTACCATTAACCATTCTATTCGCTTGGTCAAAATGCCACCATACATTAATAAAATACCAACAAACACTAGGATTAAGGCAAATGATCGAATTTTATTTATCTTACTCGAATAGACTATCTGAGCCATGTCGAACCTCCTTATTCATACACTAGGTAGTATAGCATATTTTAATAGAAAATTTGATTGTAAGAAAGGATTTCAAATATCGACAACGAAATATAGTATAAGTAAGCGAATCAACTAAACATATATGAAAGAAATTAAAAACTGGAGGAAATCGCAATGGAAAATTTCCTGAGACCCATTTATCAAAAACATGCAAGTGATTCTAATACATTAGGCGTATTAATTCTTGAGAAAACAAAGCCAGATAGCCCAATTACTGATAACTTTGACGTTATATTACTAATTATTGTGAAGGAATCACAACAAGATTGGTATGTCAAGCACTATGAATTTGATCATAAAACCTGTGCACTACATATGGTAAAAGAAGATTTATTAATGAAGTGGATTGATACGAGCGGTTATCGAACTGCTGTAGAATGGATTATTTATGGAAAGGTGATTTTTGATCGTAATGAGTACATCCTTCAGCTGAAAAGTCAATTACGAGATTTTCCTGATAATAAGCGTGATTTAAGAAAAGCCATTGAATTCGGTAAATTAGTGAAAAGTTATAATGAAGCGAAAGAATTGTTTGAATCGGAGGAATATAAGGATACGAATAGCAAAATACTATACTCCTTACACTATTTAGCACGACTTGCAGTTATTGAAAAAGGGTATTATCCAGAGGTTACTGTTTGGAGTCAGGTTAAGCAAATCGATCTTGAAGTATATAAGCTATATGAAGAGTTTATTGAAAGCAATGAAGATATGAAGAAGCGGATTCAGCTAATGCTGATAGCAATGGATTATGTCATTAGCAGTAGAGCAAAGGTTTCCGTAAAGCATTTATTAGATATTATGGAAACAAGTGAAGATGCTTGGTCTTATGCTGATCTGAAATCATTGCCAATGATCTCACCGTATTCGTTGGATTTATCTGCTATAATTGCCTACTTGGTAGAGAAGGACATTATTTTAACGGTAAGAGAAGAAACAAAGGGAGCAGGTGTTTACCATCGTAAGTACAAAATTCATGATTAGTGGAACCACCTTCTGCTTGAATGCATAGGATTATATGGGTGATGCAGGAATACAAACGGTTAATACTGCATCACCTTTGATATTTTTATTAAGGTGCTATTAAAAAAATGTAAAATAACCGTTGACTTTGTAATATAACCATGATAAAGTTAAATCCGTCGCAAAAATCCGGTTTGGATTTAACGACAGAAAACAAAAAATATAAATTGTTTGTTGACATAAAACTAGCAAACATGATATATTAATAAAGTCGCCAATTTGAACAGCAAAAAAGTTAAGTGAAAAAAGTTATTGACTTGAGCTGATAAAATCGGTATAATAAAAGAGTTGCTGTCGCAAAAAGCAGCAAACTAATTTGCTCTTTGAAAACTGAACAAAACAACCAGTATGTCAAGAGAAAAACATGCAACTGTTTTTTCTTAAAAATAACCAGAAGGAAACTTCTGGAGCAAGCTAAGACATCATAAT